>JAPUJL010000455.1 GCA_027296185.1 SAR324 cluster bacterium
ACGGGCCAGCCGCGGCGGGCTGGGCCGGCCCGGCAGGGATACCCCCGGTACGCCGCTTTCGCCGCGCTCCAGGGTCTCCGCCAGTTCCACGAGGGCATCGCCGCCCTCGCCGCCGATGACCGAATCCGCGGCCGACTCCAGCAGCAGATCTCGGTTGAGCGCCGCGTACAGGCCGAAGAAGCACAGGTGGGCATCCGGCACCAGGGGCCGGATGCGCTGGGCGGCCTGGATCCCCAGCACCAGCGCCGTGTGCATGGGGGCGCAGACGGCGATCAGGCCCGCGCCCTGCACGGCAGCGGGCTCCAGGCTTTGGCGGGAGAGATCCAGCAGACTCGGGGAAAAGCCCCGCTCCTGAAGCAGCGCCGCCGCGCCGGCGATGCCGAGGGGCTGATGACCCAGCTCGTAACAGGAAATGAGGACGATCGACCCGGGCCGGCGAAGGCCCGTGGCGGAGGCGGTCATGGAGCGGCTATTTGCCGGGCTGGTAGTAGGGGTTGTCTCCCGCGCGGTGATCGGTGACGTCGATCAGCTCGTGCATTTCGGGCAGCGCTTCCTTCATCCGCTGCTCGACACCCTGGCGGAGGGTGACGTCCGCCATTCCGCATCCCTGGCAACCCCCGCCCAACTGCACGTAGACGTTGTTGTTCTCGACGGCGATGAGCGTGAAATAGCCGCCATGGGCGGCCACTGCCGGGTTGATCTCGTCGTCCAGCAGGCGCTGGACGATTTCCTTTTGTTCCTCGGGGGAGCGGCTGGATTCGGGGATTTCCCGAAAACCGAAGCCGAATTTCTTTTCGGTCGAGGACTCCTCTGGACGCCCGGATGCCGGCTCGATGCCTTCCACCGCGGCCAAGCCGGAATCGAGATGGCGCTTGACAACTTCGGGAATGCGCTCCATCAGCGCGTCCCAATCGGCATCGTCGTCCATGAACACCTGCACCGATACGCCGTCCAGGTCCACAGCCGTCACCCCCTCGATCTCGAACAAGGCCTGAGCCAGGGGCGACTCGAGCGCGGCAGCGGGATCGGGATAGGAGCGCTTTTCGCCGAGAGGCATGATCATGCGGTTGATCTGCAGCTTGACGGCGTTCGATTCCGGAGTCCAGACGTGCTGCAAGCTGACCGGCTCCGGCGATTCATCGAGCGCCGACTGCGGCGATGCATCGAGCGCCGACCGCGGCGCGGCATCGAGCGCCGACTGCGGCGCGGAGGGGCCATCCATTGCGGTCACGTCGTTGGCCTTGCCCCCTGAGATCGCCGATTTGATTCGATTCATCATCGCGCCCATCGCATTCCCTCGGGAAATTCCTGCGCTCTTCACCGCCGCAAATCCCCCACGCCGGCTCCCTCACGCGGGTTCCGGCTGGCTGTCACCCCGCGGAATCCGCCGCCAGGGCTGCCTTTTCCACTGAACTTCAGGATAGGATGAAGACTCTTGGAGTTCAAGCGAAATCCGCGTAAATTCGGCGTATTTAAACCAGGGTCACGGTTGTGAGAAGGGCCCCCGCCGGTGGGTGGGCGGCGGTAACGCTGGCACGGCAAACATCGAGGCGGCGATGAAGGAACTGAACTGGGGCGGATTGGGCAGTTCGTACGCGGCGAGCAAGCTGATCACCCGCCGCGAGCCGTTCTCGTTGGTCATCACCGGCAAGGCCGCAGATGCGCTGAAATCGGTGGCGGGGCCCGACGCGCGGTTCGATCGCGAACTGTTGGCGAAGGTGGCTTCCAACCTATCGTTGACCACCCTGCCGGCCGTGATGCTGTATGCCCTGGGGCGCCGGTACCGCCTGGAATACGATCGAGTGGAGGAGGGAATCCGAATGCGCTTCCTGACCGGTGGGGAGGGCGAGCCGGCATAGGGTAAGGGGAACGGGGCGGATCGGACGGCGCCCTGGGCTCAGGAGGCCGTATCGGCCTGTGATTTCTCTTCCGGTCGTTCGCCATCTTCTTCGGGCGCCGCGCACTTTTCGATTTTCACGGTAATCACCCGGTTGGCGTCGGCCTGGGTCACCGAGAATGTGTAGCCGGCATACTCGTGGCTCCAGCCCTCTCTGGGGACGTTGCCCGCCGCCTCCATGAGAAACCCGCCGAGGCTCTCGTAGTCGCGCTCCTCGGGGAACTCCAGGCGCAACGCCGTCTCCAGATCCTCGATATCCACGCGCGCATCGGCCATGAACACCCCGGCGGGCATTTCAACCAGCCGCGGCTCCTCCACGTCGAACTCGTCCTGGATATCGCCGAGCAACTCCTCGATGACGTCCTCGAGGGTGACGATGCCCTCCGTGCCGCCGAACTCGTCCACGACGACGGCCAGGTGGGTGCTCTGCTCTTGGAAGAGCTTCAGCAGTTCGCCGATCTTTTTGGATTCAGGCACGAACACCGGGGAGCGCATCCGTTGGGTGAGGAAGTTCTTTTGCTCGTCGCCGGTGGGATGGCTGAGCAGGTGTTTGGCGAAAAAGATGCCCACGATCTTGTCGATCGATTGGTCGTATACGGGGATGCGGCTGAATCCGGAGTCGATGGCCGCATCCACCACGGCACCGAAGCTGCTGTCCAGCGGCACCGCCACCAGGTCGGTGCGGGGCGTCATGATCTCTTTCGCGAGGGTATCCGGGAACTCGATCACCGACTTGAACAGGGTCTCCTGATCCTTGTCGATCGTTCCGTCGGTCGCGCCCATGTGGACCAGGTACTCCAGATCCCGCTCGGTAACGACGGCCGATTCGTCCCGCCCTCCGCCCATCAAGGAGATCAACCCCCGGATGAACCAGGTCAGCACCCACGAGATCGGGAAGAGGAGCACATAAAACAGGCTGACGATCGACATCGTGGGCAGTGCCACGGCGGTGGGAAAGGTGCGGGCAAGGGTCTTCGGCGTGATCTCCCCGGTCACCAGCAGCAAAAAGGTCATAGCGCCGATGGCGATGGCGATGCCCCGCTCGGGAAACAGACGGGTCGCCAGATCCGTGGCCAGGACGCTGGCCGTGATGTTGGCGACATTGTTGCCGATCAGGATCGTGATCAGCACCCGGTTGGGATGAACCTGCCATAAGACGAGTGACCGGCCCCAGAAGCGCCGCGAATCGAGGATCTGCTGCAGCTTGACTCGTGGCAGCGAAGTCAGCGCTGTCTCGGAAGCCGAGAAAAAGGCGGAAAAGACCAGTGCCGCCGCAATCCCCAAGATTTCCCAGTAGATCAGCTCCATGGGGCGTACGCTCCCACGGAATGGGCGGCGCACCGGACGGAATCCGGCGCGGGACGCGCGGAGCGCGCCTGGCCGGTTCCGATGCGCAGGGCTAACCTACGCGGCCGGGGCCGGGAGTTGCGGCAACAACTTGGAGGTTCCTGCGGCTCGGAGCTAGTTGTCATTCCCCACGAACGTTGAGTTTGCGAACGGAGCCGGGATTCGCCGGCCCCGTTACTCGGTGACTCGGCCCGACATGATGCTGGCTCCCCCGTCGATGATGAGGGTCTGGCCGGTGATCCAACGCGACCCGTCGGAGGCGAGGAACAGGGCGGCGGGGCCGATATCGTCCGCTACCCCCAGGCGCCCCAGGGGATAACCGAGGGACGCAGTGCGTTCGGCCTCCGGATTGTCCCACAAAACCTTGGCGAAGTCCGTCTTGACGAGCCCTGGCAGCAGACAGTTCACCCGGATCTGATGAGGGCCCAATTCCGCGGCGAGGGTACGCGTGAGCTGAACGTCCGCGGCTTTGGAGATGGCGTAAGCCCCCAGGTTCGGCGAGGCCTTGATCGCGCCCACGCTGGAAACCATGATCACCGAGCCGCCGCCCTGGGCGACCATATCCGGCTTGACCAGCCCACAGAGCCAAATAGGGCTGAGGACGTTGGTGTCCATGGTCTTGTGGTAAGCCTCGTCGGTGATGTCCGTCAGGGGCCCGTAATAGGGGTTGACCGCCGCATTGCAGACCAGGATATCCACTGGACCCAGTTGGCGGCGGGTCTCCTCGATCAGCCGCTCCACGTCGTCCCGTTTGCCCACGTGGCACGGGATGGACACGGCCCTGCCGCCGTTGGCTTCGATCGCCGCGGCAACTTCCTGACAGGGTCCCTCCTTGCGGCTCGTGATCACCACCTGCGCGCCGGCCATGGCCAGGTGCTCGGCGATCGACCGGCCGATGCCCTTGCTGGACCCTGTCACGACAGCGGTCCTGCCCGTGAGATCGAACGGTTTCATCGAATTCGGAAAAATGCGGGCTCCGCCAGGAACCGCGTGGGTCGTGCGATGCGATGGAATGGGTGGCGTGAAGTCACTGGCTGGGGACGAGCCCGGGGAGGTCGGTCGTGCATGTCAACTCATCTATGCCATCGGCGCGCAATCAAGTCAATCGGCGGTGGCGGCCATGGGCGGAGGAGCGGGACCCGCGCGCGGCGATACGCGCTGGCTGTGGATTGCAGGATAGTTCCGGATTGCAGGGTGGTTTCGGATAGCATGGTGGTTTCGGATAGCACAGTAGCACGGTGCCGTTGCGGTCAGGGGCCGAGCAGGGAATCGACCGCCAGCCGCAAGCCGCGGGTGACCAGGTCGATATCCATGGACGGGAGGGCCTCGCGGGTGGCCTCGAAGTGCCGGGCTGCCTGATCCGGCAGCAGCGGGATGTGAACGAACAGCGCTTTCCGGGGCGGGTCATGGCTCCGCGCCCAGTCGAGGAGCTGGTAGTAGCTGGCGTTGCAGAGGAACGTTCCCGCATGGAAGGAGATTCGGGCCGGAATCCCCGCCTCGCGGAGCCGGCGCACCAAGGGCGGAAGCGCCACCGTCGTTTCGCGGGCGGCGGGTCCGGCTTCCCCGAGCGGAAACGGCGTTTCGGCTGGGTGGTGCGCCTTCTCTTGCTGGCCGGCGTTCAGCCCGAATTGCTCGAAGTCCAGGAACGGATTCTGTCCGTGGAGGCCGCACAGCAGTACCGCAGCGGGCGCCTCCCGGATCAGCGCCTCGGCGAGCGCGGCGGCACCGGCATCGAAGGCCACGGGGAGGCGCACGCTGACGAAGCGCACCCTTCCCCCGAACTCGGTGCGGCACTGCTCGGCCAGCGCCTGGGCCACGTCCCAGGAGGGATTTTCGCGGTAATCGGCAAAGAGTTCGAACCCGCCCAGCAGCACGGTGGACACGGTCGTTGCATCCCAAGGGGGTGGTTTTTGCCTGTTCCCGCAAGTCCTACCACGTGGCCGGAGGTTCCGCTCCGCGGGAGTCCCACATCCGCCGCATGTGGCGTCCGGACCCGGGCTCAGCCCGCCGGACGGTGAGGCTTTGCGGCCAGCCAGAACAGCAGCGCCGTGCCGAGGGTCATGGCGAAGATGCCCCACAAGGGAATTTCGTAGCTGCCGAGCCGGTCGAACAGATATCCCGTGACCCACGGCCCCGCGGCGGAACCGAAGCCGTAGGCCAAATCGAGCAGGCCGAAGGTTTTGCCCAGGTGCGGCCCGTGGAAGGTGTCGGCCACCATGGAAGCGTAAACCGGACTGGTGCCATTGAATCCGATGCCCCACAGCACCACGAACGTAGCGAGTAACCACAGTTGGGGCAGGCTCCGCACCTGGAGCAGGAGTAGCACCCCCACCGCCGCCATCAGGAAACCGGCGGCGATGCACGGGCGCCGCCCCACCCGGTCCGACAGCGGACCCCAGATCAGCGCCCCCACCGAGCGGAACAGCCCGGTCAACCCGAAGAGCGCCGCGGACACGCCGATCGTGAAGCCGTAATCCAGGGACAGCCGGGTCTGGTGTACGGCGAAGGTGCTCGTGTTGACGCCGAACAGGAAGATGCCCCCCAGCAGCAGCCAAAAGGCGCGCTGGGCGAATACCCCGCGCAGGCTCCCCGATCCTTCCACCGAGGCGGCCACCGAGTGGGGTGGTTCGGCGGTGCCGTCGGGGTGGAGGCCGATGGCGGCGGGCTCGTCCCGGTGCAACAGCCAGGTCAGCGGAATCAACAGTGCCATGGCGAGAATTCCATACCAAACAAACACCTGGCGCCAACCCAGCCAGCCGATGAGTTGCTCGCTGAGCACCGTGATGACAAAAGCGCCGATACCGGTGCCGGCGAGCGCCACGGCCGTCGCCAGGCCCCGCTTGCGGACGAACCAGCGCGACAGCAGGGCCATATGGGGGATGAAGCCGAGAAAGGCGAAGCCGGTGCCGACGAAACCGCCGTAGAACAGGTAGAGCCCTCCGATGGATTCGACTTGGGCGGAGAGGATCAACCCCATCCCGAGAATCACGGCCCCGAGGGGAAACAGGCGGCGCGGACCGAGCCAATCGAACAGGGCGCCGCTCAGCACCGCCGCCACGGCATAGGCCAGCATGGCCACGGAGAACACGCCCGCCGCGTCGGCGCGGCTCCAGCCCGTATCGTCGAGGATCGCCACGTAGAAAATCCCGAAGGCGAATCGGAGCCCCAGGGCTAAAAAGAGCGTGACGAACACCACCGCCACGATGACCCATCCGTAATAAAACCGACTGGACACGGCCGACTCCGGAGGGTTGCGGCGCAACTGCAGATTAGCAAAAGGTAGCGGGGGGCCGGGCCCTGGCCCGCCGTTCCGGACTTGGCCCCGAGGCCAAAGGTGCTCATTATGGGGAGAAAGCCTGCGGCGGGCAAGGCACGTATGCAGGGCGGCGGCGCGGGTTTTCCGGCGCGCTTGCTTCCGGCGGCGGGTTCGGTCTAGGGTTTCGGGGGCTTTTTCATTGAATCGGGGAAAAGCGCGGGTATGAGCACCCTATGAAGATACACGAGTACCAGGCCAAGGCGATGCTCGCCAAATA
>JAPUJL010000456.1 GCA_027296185.1 SAR324 cluster bacterium
TGACCGGTCACACGGTCTTCAGCACGGTACACACCAACGACGCTCCCTCCACCATGACGCGGCTGGTGGACATGGGCATCCAACCCTACTTGGTCTCCTCGACGGTGGTGTGCGTGCTGGCCCAGCGTCTGCTGCGGCGCATTTGCACCAGCTGCAAGGTGGAGGTGCCCTTCGATCCGGCGCTGCTCAAGGAATTGGGATTGACCGGGCAGGAAGTGGGCGGCCTGGAGAAGGTGTTCAAGGGGGAGGGCTGCTCCAAATGCCGGAGCACCGGATTCCGGGGGCGGGTGGGGCTGTTCGAGCTCTTGATCATGAACGACGCCATCAAGAAAATCCTGCTCGAAACCAACGAGGCCAACCAGATTCGGGAGGTGGCGCAAGCCAACGGCATGATCAGCATGCGTCAGACGGGCATCGAGATGGTCAAGCGCGGCGAGACCACGGTAGACGAACTCATTTCCGTAACACGGGAAGATTAGGAATCGGCGATGACATCGAAGAGGCAACGACGGCGCAGGTGGTTTGAACCCATCGGTTGGCTGACGGCGGCGCTCGCGATCCTGGGAACGCTCGGGTTCGCCCCGGCGCTGGCGGCCCAGGGCGATACGCCGCTGCTGCGGCTTTACGTGTTGACCTGCGGGTACAACCACGTGGACGACGTCTCCGTCTACTCCCCGGGGGTGGACGTGGGGGTGAGCAAGGACTTCGTCGTCTCCTGCTATGTCATCAAGCACGAGCGGGGCATCCTGCTTTGGGGCACGGGGCTCAACGACGGGCTGATCGACAAGCCGGAAGGGATCACGGCGGCCAACGGCAATTTCCATCTCAGCATCAAGCGCACCCTCCGCAGCCAACTGGCGAAACTGGGAATCGAGCCCGAGGACGTGACCTACGTCTCCATGTCCCACATGCACCCGGATCATTCGGGCAACGGCAACCTGTTCACCGCCTCCACCCTCATTCTGCAGGAAGAGGAGTACGATGCGGCCTTCGGCGACGAGCCGCAGCGCTACGCCTTCAATCCGGCCTTCTACGGCAAGCTGAAGGACAGCAAGACGATCAGGCTCAAGGGCGACCACGACGTGTTCGGCGACGGCCGGGTGATCGTCAAGCGGGCCATCGGCCACACCCCCGGCCATCAGTGCCTGTTCATCGATTTCCACAAGATGGGGCCGGTGCTGCTCTCCGGCGACCTGTGGCACTTCATGAAGAACCGCGTGCACCGGCGGGTGCCCAAGTTCAACTTCGACAAAGAGGCCACCCTGCGCTCCATGGAGGAGATCGAGCGTTTCGCCGCCGAGCGCGGCGCCAACATATGGATCGAGCACGACGCGGAGTTCAACGCCGCCATCCCCCACGCCCCGGCCTATCACGAATAGCGTCGTAGAGCCCCGGATGGGACCCGATGGCGGTGCACTGTTCGGCCGTGGGACGGCGGATCCCCAGGAGCGGGTTCCTCCCCCCAATTCCATTCCCGGATGCCCATGGACTACACCGCGTTGATCTCGCCCAGCGCCCTCGAGCCCCGGCTTCAAGACGACGGATGGGCCGTTATCGATTGCCGCCACCAGTTGAGCGACGCGGCTTACGGCCGGCGGGTTTACGCGGAGGGGCACATTCCCGGCGCCCGCTTCGCCCACATGGACGAGACCCTTGCCGCGCCCGTCACGGCGGGCAGCGGGCGCCATCCGCTGCCGGACATGGAGCGCTTCGCCGGCTGGCTCGGCGGGCAGGGCGTGGGCAACGATACGCAAGTTATCGCCTACGACGACGACAGCGGCGTGATGGCCGCCCGTCTGTGGTGGATGCTCCGCTACCTGGGTCACGGAAAGGTGGCCGTGCTCGACGGCGGCATGGCCGGCTGGAAGAGGGAGCGGCGTCCCATGGAGGATCGCGTACCCGCTCCCGCGCCGGCCACGTTCTCGGCGCGGCTGGACGAGGGGGCGCGGATCTCGCTGGAAGACCTGCTCGGCGTCTACCGCTCCACAGGGCATTTGCTGGTGGATGCCCGCGGTGCGGAGCGGTTCGAGGGCAAAAGCGAGCCCATCGATCCGGTGGCGGGTCATATTCCCGGTGCCGCCAACCGCCCGTTCATGGCGAATCTGGCCGGGGACGGCACGTTCCTCCCGCCCACTGCGCTGAAGGAGCAACTGCTGGCGGCGTTCGGCTCCGCGCCCCCTGAGCGCACCATCCATTACTGCGGCTCGGGGGTGAGCGCGTGCCACAATCTGCTGGCCATGGCCCACGCCGGGCTGCCCGCGGGACGGCTCTACGTGGGATCGTGGAGCCAGTGGTGCGCCGACCCCGCGCGGCCGGTGGAAACGGGGCCCGCTCAGCCGCGAAACTGACCCCGTGTGGCCCCATGCCGATCGCCATTGGTGACATTCACGGCTGTCTGACCCCCCTCCGGCTGTTGATCGACCGGCTGCCTCCGGACGAGACGCTGATCTTTCTCGGCGACTACATCGACCGCGGCCCCGATTCGGTGGGGGTGTTGCACTATCTTCAGCGGTTGACGCGGGAGCGGCCTTGCCGATTCCTCCTGGGGAACCACGAGGATTTGATGCTCAAGGCCATCGAGGCGGGCCGCCACATCGGCACCTGGCTGATGAACGGTGGAACGGCGACGATCCGCAGCTACGGTCTGGAACCGGGCGAGTGGATGCACTCCCTGGAGCGGGGCGCCTTTCTCGAACAGGACCGGGCTTTCGTCGTGGGGCTGGAGCTTTACGTCGAGGATGAGGCGACCATTTTCGTTCATGCCGGGATCGACCCGAACATCCCCGAAATGGCCCTGCAAGAACGCGAGACGCTGCTGTGGATTCGGGAGCGATTCTTTCGGGCCGCCTCCGCGTGGGAAGGCAAGGAGATCGTCTTCGGGCACACGCCGACGCTGCTGATGGGATTGCCTCACGGGGAAATCTTCCAAAAAGGCAAGCTGTATGGGATCGACACCGGCTGCGTGTACGGCGGGGTGCTCACCGCGCTTCACTCCCGCACCCACGAGATCTTCCAGGAACCCAGCGATTTTAGCTACCGGTGACGTTTCGCTTGCCAACGGGCGGAATTTCGCGCTATACTTCCTATTTACGGAGTTACTCAAAAAATGGGCCTGTAGCTCAGCTGGTTAGAGCGTCCGGCTCATAACCGGATGGTCCCTGGTTCGATCCCAGGTAGGCCCATTCCCGATCGACAGCGAAAGCGAGTGAGGACGAAACCCATCCCCCCACGCAAGCGATCGAATATTGGAGCGGCGCCCGCCTTGCCCCCGGCGATCCGGTGGGGCGGCGAAGTTTCCGGCGAACCGCTCTCGACCGGTGGTGGAAGGTGCATCTCATAGATGCACCTTTTTTTTTGTTCTCGCACGGCTGGACATTGGCATTCAACGAGAGGGAACGACGATGAGCGACGAACTCACAGCCCTCATCACACTCGCCGAACAGGATAAGCTGATCTGGGAGGTGCAAAGGAAACTGCGGGGAATCCCCGTGCAGCTCGCCGATTCCCGCAAGCGCCTCAATGCGGAGCAGGTGCTGCTGGACGAGGTGAAGATTCCTTGGGAGCAGTGGGACGGCGAAATTCGCGAGAAAGAATCGACCATCGAAATCGCCCAGGAAACCATCACCCGCTTCGAAGAGCACATGAAGGCCGTGACGACCCAGCACGAGTACATGGCGGCGCGCAAGCAAATCGACGAGGCGCGGCGGCTCAACGTTCGGCTGCAGGACGAGATCGTCGAATCCCGGGTGAAGCAGGAGGAGCTCGAGCCCCAACTCAAGGAAGTGCAGACGCGCTACGATAAGGTGCTAGAGGATTACCAGGTGGTAGAAGCGGAGATCCTGAAGGTGCAGTCGGGGTTGGAGGCCGATATCGCCGGATACGAGCAAGCCAAATCCGAGGTGGCCGGCAAGGTCGATTCGCAGAGCCTAAAATACTACGAGCGGCTCGCCAGTTCGGGAAAATTTCCGGCGTTGGTGCCGACGGTAGCGGGCATCTGTTCTGGCTGCAACATCGCGCTGCCGCCCCAGGACTACAATCAGTTGATCGCCAATCCGGCACGCTACAAAACCTGCTCCCACTGCACCCGGATGATTTATTACGAGCCTCCGGCGCCATCGGAGGAGGAGCAGGAGGAGGAATCCCGCTCGGCATAGCCGCCGGCGCTCCCCCATCTCACGCCCGTTTCGCGCCGCCGCCAAATGGCCAGGCCGGGGCGCGAAAATCCCCCGTCGTTCCAGTTCGATTTTGCAGGACGAGCACCGGAGCCGGCGCGTTGCGCGGCGCCGCGCGCGGTGGGCGGCGGAGGGTAAATCCGCCGGCGGAACGGGGTCACGCCATCAGGCGGCCGCCCGAGAGGGTCAACGCCTGTCCAGTCATCCCGTCCGATTCCTCCGAGGCCAAATAGACCGCGAGGCTGGCGATTTCCTCCGGCTGGATCATCCGCCCGAGGGGCACCCCCTTGAGCATGGCGTGCCGCAGGCGCTCGGGTTCCTGGAAGTCCATGCGCCCGGCTAGATCGTCCAGTAATCCGTCGAACATGTCCGTATCCACCAGGCCCGGGCAAATGGCATTCACGTTGATGCCGTGCTCGGCCATCTCCGATGCCATGGCGCGGGTGAGCCCGATGACGGCGTGCTTCGAGACGATATAGGCCGCGGCGAACTTGGAGCCTTGCTTGCCGGCGATGGAGGCCAGATTGACCAGCTTGCCCGAGCGCCGGGGGACCATCCGGCGCAACGCGGCCTGGCTGGCGAGGAACGTGCCGGTGACGTTCACGGCCATGACCCGGCTCCAATCCTCCTCCCGGTAATCCAGGACGGCCTCGCTGTGCCAGATGCCTGCGTTGTTGACCAGTATGTCGATCTTCCCGAATTTCGCCTCCGCCGCGGCCATGGTGGCATCGATCTCCCCGGCCCGGGTCACGTCGGCCTGACGCCATTCCGCCTCGTTGCCGTGCCGCCGGGCGGCCTGGGCCAACTCCTCCAGGCGTTCGGTCTTGATGTCCGTGAGGAACAGATCGGCGCCCTGAGCGGCGAAAGCCAGGGCGATGGCCCGGCCGATGCCCTGGTTGGCACCGGTGATAACGGTCGACTTCCCCATCAGCCTGCCGCCGGTTGCCATTCGCATCCTCCTCTTCGGGCGTTGCGCCGGGAACGGACCACGGGAGCGCCCCCACATGGCGCGGGCGGCCGCAGGCGGATCAGTAGCTCAGTGAATAGCCGGCATTGGGGATGTGCATGGCCGTGTCGTCGCCGGCGGCGATGATCTCCGCCGCACCCACCACCGAGGGCAGCACGTTGCGGGTGTAGTAACGCGCCGCGGCGATCTTGCCCCGGTAGAAGTCCCGGTCCCGGCTCTCTTCGGAGGTGGATTCCAGCCCCGCCTCGGCGGTCAGTGCCCCTTCCAGCAACAGGCAGGCGCACACGATCTTCCCCATCATCTCCTGGAAGGGGGTGCCGAAGAGCAGGATTTGCTCCTGGCGGCCGGAGGTCAGAAATTCCATGAAGGCTTTGAGCACTGTCTGTAATGCCGCTTGGGATTCACCCAGCAACTTCGACTCGCGCTCGTATCCCTCCCGGCCGCTCAGATCGCCGGCCAGCTCGCCCAGTTCCTTGACGAAGCGCTGCACCAGCGCCCCGCCGCTTTGGGCGAGCTTGCGGCCCACCAGGTCCAACGCCTGGATGCCGTTGGTACCCTCGTAGATGGGGAAGATGCGCGAATCCCGGTAGTACTGCTCCGCTGGGAAGTCCTTGGTGTATCCGGCGCCACCGAAGACCTGGAGCCCCAGGGAGCTCACCGCCACCGACTCGTCGGAAATGTGGGCCTTCACCAGGGGGATGAACAGGCCCAGATAATCCTGCAGGGCCTCCGCCGCTTCCGGATCGTTTTTTTCCAGCGTGGACGCCTCGTCCACCTTCCGCACCACCGAGTAGAGCAGGGCCCGGCACCCTTCCACCCGAGACTTCATCTCCAGGAGCATCCGCCGCACGTCTGGGTGCTCGATGATGGGCACGGCGCCCTTCTCGGGCCGCCCGTCGCTGTAGTGGGCGCCTTGCAGCCGGGTCCGAGCGTATTCGAGGGCGTTGTAGTACGCCGTCGAGGCCACCGCCAGGGACTGAGTGCCCACGCCGATGCGGGCGCCGTTCATCATCATGAACATCTTCCGCATGCCCGCGCCCGGTTGATCGCCGTGCTTGGGTTCGCCGCCCAGCAGGTGGCCGATGCAGCCCCCGTTTTCGCCGAAGGCCAGGGCGCAGGTCGCGGAGCCGTGGATGCCCAGCTTCTCCTCGACGTGGGTGCAAACGACGTCGTTGGGTTCGCCGAGGGAACCGTCCGCATTGACGCGGATTTTCGGGATGATGAACAGGGACAGCCCGCGGCTGCCTTTCGGCGCGCCCTCGATGCGCGCCAGGGCCAGATGGACGATGTTGTCCGCCATGTCGTGGTCGCCGCCGGAAATGAAGATCTTGTTGCCGGCGATCGAGAATGTGCCGTCGTCGTTGCGCACGGCGCGGGTGGTGCTCAGCCCCACGTCGGATCCGGCGCTGGGCTCGGTCAGCACCATGGTGCCGCCCCACTCGCCGCTCTCCAGCTTGGACGAATACAGCTCCTTCTGCTCCGGCGTGCCCAGGGCGGCGATTATCCCCGCGGCCGCCATGGTGAGGCCCGGGTACATATGAAAGGCCGTGTTGGCGCCGCTCAGCATCTCGCCGACCGCGGCGCTCAGCATGAGTGGGGCCCCCATGCCCCCCCGCGATTCCGGAAGGGCGACCGCTTGCCAGCCGCTTTCGAAGTATCGCTTCCAGACGCTGTGCAACACCTTGGGGGCTTTCACGCCGTCCGGCGTCAGTTGGCAGCCGTCCCGGTCGGCGGCACTCATCGTGGGGCCGATCACGTCCATGGCGAACTGGTGCGCCTCCTTCAGCACCAACCGCGCATCCTCCTCTGTAAGG
>JAPUJL010000457.1 GCA_027296185.1 SAR324 cluster bacterium
AGAGAACGTCCCCGTGGAAGTGGCGGCCCGGTAGGTCCGCTAGCTCGATCCGCCCTGTGCGATTGCGGCCCGTGCGATTCCGGCCCGCCCCTGGCAAGGGAAAACCGGCGCCGATCGCTTCGCTCCTCCCCACCGGCCCTGACCATCGAGCCCCCCCTGCCGCGGTTGCGTCCGCCGGGCGGGCGCGGGGCCAGCAGCCGCCCAGCCTCCTTTGCGGCGGCGAATCCCGTGGGCGGCTGGGGGGCGATTAGCCCGCCTCCCTTTGCAGTTCGGGCTCCGTCTCGGCCGGCGCGGGCTCCGGCTCCGCAGCCGCTTGCCCGGGAGCGGGCAGGAGCGTGGGTTTGGCCTCGGGCGGCGAGGGCGCCAGGTCCAGATCCTCCAGGGTGGGCAGCTCCTTCAAGTCGTTGAGGTTGAACAGGCTCAGGAACTCGCGGCTGGTGCCGTAGAGAATGGGCCGCCCCGGAGCCTTGTCCTTGCCCAGAATACGGATCAGCTTTCGCTCCAGCAGGCTCCGCAGGGAGTGGGACACGTCCACGCCGCGCAGGTGCTCCACTTCAGCGCGGGTCACCG
This sequence comes from SAR324 cluster bacterium, assembly GCA_027296185.1. Classification (GTDB taxonomy): domain Bacteria; phylum SAR324; class SAR324; order SAR324; family JACQKK01; genus JAPUJL01. The sequence continues at coordinate 571 of JAPUJL010000457.1, forward strand.
GCTGGCGGTAGGCCACGATGGAGAGGGTCTCCAGGGCCGGTTGGCTCAGCCGCACCGGCTTGAGCGGTTCGGTCTTCTTCACCCACGTGCGGTAGAGGGGCAGGGTGCGCATCTGGAAGCCCCCGGCGATGGGGACGATGCGGAAGGTGCGGCCGGTGCGCTCGTACTCATCGTTGAGCGCCTGTGTCAGGCTGCGGATGTGGGAGGGGGTGGCGTTCCCGACGATGGACGCCAGGTTTTGCGCCGTGAGCACCTCGGGCGTGGAGAACAGGACGGCCTCCAACACCTTCTTGGCGTCGTCGTCGATCATGTGAGTGCTCCTTGCGGGTTGCGGCTCCATATCCGTACGAAGCCGTACTCCTGCTGCCGGTGCCGTGCGCGCTCTCGGCGGCGCGCCCTTCGATGCTACCGATCGCGGGGCATCGTAGCATCGGACTCGGCTACCCGAGGCGGACGCGAATCGCGCGCCGCACCAGGTCCGTCGCGGCGTTGCGGAGCGTGGGCACCAGCAGCGCGGCTCCGGCCGCATCGGTGGCGAAGCCCGGAACGATCAGCCCCCAGCCACCGATCAGGATCAACATCGCGTCGATCCCTTCGATGGTCGGCACCCTGCCGTTGCGGATATCCGCCTCCAGCTCGCTCCAGAGGGACAAATCCTCGCCCCGGGCGAAATACCAGCCCACCCCGGCGGTTGCGCAACACCAGACCGCCGTCGCGGTCAGCGACACGCCGAGCCCCACGAACAGCCACACTTCCACCAGGGGAAGGGCCAGCAGGCCCAGCGCAAGAATCCAGCCGATCACGTCCGCGCCGCGTACCCGCTCAATCAGGACACGGCGGGCGCCGGGCGCTCCTCCCGCAGGGACTGGGCGATGAAGAATTCCGCGGCGCGGTACGAGCTGCGCACCAGCGGCCCCGCGGCGACGTAGCGGAAGCCCATCTCCATCCCCACCCGCTCGAGGACCTGGAAGCGCTCCGGATGGACAAATGCCTCCACGGACAGCTTTTTCTTGTCCGGCTGCAGGTACTGGCCCAGGGTCAGAAAGTCCACCCCGATGGCCCGCAGATCGCCCATGGTCTCGATGACTTCCGCTTCGCTTTCGCCCAGCCCGAGCATCAGCGAGGATTTGGTGCGGATTTCCGGAGCCTGTGCCTTGGCATAGGAGAGCACGGCCAGGGACTGCCCGTAGTTCGCCCGCGGATCGCGCACCTTGGACTGTAGCCGCTCGACGGTCTCCACGTTATGGGCCAGCACCGCGGGCCGGGCCTCCAGCACGGTGCGCACGCAATCCATATCGCCCATGAAGTCGGGGATCAGGATCTCGATCAGCAACTCCGGATTGGCGAGCTGGGTGCGGCGGACGGTCTCCGCGATGTGGCCGGAGCCCTGGCCGGGAAGGTCGTCGCGGTTGACCGACGTTAGCACCACGTAGTCCAACGCCATCCCCCGGATGGTCTCGGCCACGTGCAGCGGCTCCGCGGGGTCCAGCGCGCCCGGATTGCGGAGGGTCTTCACCGAGCAGAAGCGGCAGCCACGGGTACAGGTATCCCCCATCAGCATGAAGGTCGCCGTACCGCCGTCCCAGCACTCGCCGATGTTCGGACAGCGCGCCTCCTCGCACACCGTGTGCAGGTTGAAGGTGCGCGCCTGTTCGCGGATCCACCGGTAGCGCTCTCCGCTGGGCAGCTTGACCTTCAGCCAGGCGGGAAGCCTACGGCGTGGTGCCGCCGGTGCCGGGTTCGACATCATGCTACCGCTCCAAATCCTCCAGCCGCGCGCGCCGCTGCTCTGGGTCCAACTCCGCCAGTTCGCGCGCCTCCTCGTAGAACCTGCCGAAGTCTTCACCGTTTTGCTGGAACAACCGCTCGAAGGCCGCCACCCGGGATTCGTACTGCCGGATGGAAACCAGGTGCGCGTTGTTCAGCTCTTGGGCGAACCATCGATCATAGCGGATTATGATAAAAGAGTTTTTCTCGATTTCATAGTCTTGCCGCATCCCCTCGAACAGCCGCGCCTTTTCGCTCCGCAGATCCGGCTCGGGCCGGGCGGATTCATACAGCGCCTCCAGCCGAGCCCGCCCCCGCTCGAGGATGGCCCGGAAGCGCCGGCGGTCCGCCTGCCGCTCCCGGTAGCGGCCCAGCGCCGACTCCCCGTCCCCGTCCGCGTCGCTGCCATCGTCGCCGCCGTCGGCCAGGAGGTATCGCCGCACCCCCTCGCGCTCGACGAATACGGCGAAGGACTCGTTGAAGGCCGTGTCGTCCTCGGCGAAGACGACGCGGTGGGCCTGCTCGTGAAGGATCGTGCCCATCAACTCCAGGTCGTCGGCAACCAGCATGGTGTTGAGCACCGGGTCGTCGAACCAGCCCAGGGTGGAATAGGCGCGCACCGGGCGCACCAGGACGTCGTAGCCCTCCTCGTCCAGGGAGCCGGCGAAGCCATCCGCATCCTCCCGGTCGAAGTAGCCCCGGTAGCCCATGCACCCCACGATCGGGTAGCAATGCTCCACCGCGCGGATGGCGTAACGCTCGGAGGCCACCACGAGCCAACTCACCTGGGGCCGCTGCAAATCGGCGTACAGGGTGTACTGCCCCTCCGCGGGCAATCGGAGCCGCTCCACGCCGAAGGCCTGCACCGCCAGCACGAGGCGCAGCTTGGCCTTGGTGGGTTCGTCGATCCGGTCGTCCGCCAGCACATCGGGGATGGGCCGGCGCCGGCCGAGAATCTCCATCTGCCCCCCCGCCGCCTGCCAGTAGAACCCCACATCGCAGGCGGCGAGCGCCCCGAGCGTGAGCAATATTCCGGCGACGTGGAAGGCGCTACGCATCGTCCGCCGTGGCCTCCGCACCCACGAGTTTCATGAGCCCCTGCAGTTGGCCCGGGTGCCGTTGGAGCAGCGGCAAATCCCCGTTTTGTTGGAGCGCGAAGCGGTCGGTGAATTTCGGTACCTCACGCCCCAGGAAAAACCGGAACACGAATCCGCCGGAAACCAGCTCGATGGTGGTGGCGACGTCCCGCTCCGCCCAGAATCGAACGTCGAAGAAGTCGACGAAGTGGACGCCCCCCGGGGCGATGGTCGCCATGACGCACGGAAAATCCTCCGGCGCCCCCGGGTCCCGGCTGCGGAGCATTTCCGCCAGCCGCTGCCGGTGGATGCCGATGTCGATCGGCTCGAAGGGGATCACGTCCGAGGCGCCCATGCGCCACAACAGGCTCAACTGGAACAGCTTGAAACGCCCGTAATCCACGTTGCGGATAACCTTGGCTTCTTCCGCAGTGCCGGATTCCTCGTCGCCCACGCTCATGTTCTCGATGACCAGCCCCGAGTCCTGGTACATCAAGCGGTCGGCATAGCGATCCCACTCGCCGATCGTGGTCCAGCACGCCTCGCAGACCAGCTCCGCATCCGGCTCGATGCCGCCTTCCTCCACCTGCAGCAGTTGGTCGGACTCGTCGTCGTACACCCGCATCACCGCCCGGCCGCTTTCCTCGTCCTGGATGTACTTCAGCATGAAGTCCGGGACGATCTGGGCTGAGGCGAGCTGGGGCCGATCCGATCCGCACAGTTGGCAATTCATCGGGCTCCGGGGAAGAAGGTCTAGGCCAGATCGGCGATGGATTCCCGCTCGTGGCCGAGGACAAAGCCGCGCACGCCGTTCAGGAACAGCCGCGGGTTTTCCGTATGGGGCATATGGCCGGCATGGGGGATGCGCAGCATTTGCGCGCCGGGAATGGCCAAGGCCAGCCGCCCGGCCAGCCGGCAGAACTGCTCGTCGTCCTCTCCCGCGATCGCCAGCGCCGGCACGTCGATTTCACTCAGCCGCTCCCAGACCGGCTGCATGGCCCCGGCGCCCATGCCGCGCAGGGATTGGGCCAGCCCTTCCGGCCGTTGGCGCACCCGGCGCTCCCGCTCGGCGGCCAGCTGCTCCTCCGGGAGCCGCTTTAGCCCCTCGAAGAGGGGTTGGTTCAGCCACTGCTCGACAAACGCCTCCATGCCCTCGGTGAGGATCGATTGGGCCAGGGCCTCGTCGGCCTTCCGGCGCTCCCCCTGCTCGATGGGGCTGGCGATGCCCGCCGTGGCAGATTCCAGGACCAGCCCGCGCACCAGGTGCGGCTTGTGGACGGCCAGTTGGAGCGCCGTGCGCCCGCCCATGGAATACCCGACCCACCAGGCGGCGGGAATGCCGAGCCCCTTCAGCACGGCCTCCAAGTCGTCCAGGCAGGCTTCCATGCGGTAGCGGCGCGGGTCGTCCGGAGCCGGGGACTTGCCGTGGCCGATCAGGTCGATGGCCAGGGTCGGCCCCAGGCTCCGCAGGCCGGCCCGCACGGGTGCCCAGGCCGTGCCGTCGCCGGCGAAGCCGTGCAGCAACGCCAGCACCGGCCGCGCGGAGCCGCCGCGGTGCCCGCCGGTGCCGTCCCAATCCACGTGCAAGGGTAGCTTCATCTTCCGTTCGGAGGGGGCAAGAATTCGATGTGGGCACCGCCCCGTCAGATCTCCTGGAGCCGGGCGGCGGTCGCCTCCCAGATTCGGCGGTGCAGATCCCGGTTGGCCTTCCGGTCGGTGCGGATTTCGATGACCCGGGTTTCGCCGGATTTCAGGCTTTCCCGCACCAGTCGCCGGAAATCCGCCCAGTCCGTGGGCTGGGAGAGCGCCACTCCGTAGGCCGCGCAGAGCGAGGCGATATCGATCCCGTGGGGGGTGGCGAAGTGCTCCTCG
>JAPUJL010000458.1 GCA_027296185.1 SAR324 cluster bacterium
GGTGGTTGCGCTGGCTGGTGGTGACCCCGGACATGCACCGGGTGCATCACTCGGTCGTCCGCGAGGAAACCGACAGCAACTACGGCTTCAACCTGCCCTGGTGGGACCGCCTCCTGGGCACCTACCGCGCCCAGCCCGCCGCCGGCCACGAGGGCATGACCATCGGGCTGGACTACCTGCGCGAGGGGAAGTTTCTGCACTTGCACTGGATGGTGGCGCAGCCGTTCCTGGGAGCGACGCGCCCGGAATTGGAATAACGGTACCACCGAGTCCCACCCGGGAAGAGGGATGCATGGGGTTTCTCGATCCCCCGCGCGGTATCGTGTCCGGCGCCGGGAACGTTACGTCGCCGGAAAGCAGACCATCACGGGGGGATGGAAGCGGATCTGGACCTGGTCGCCGGGGGAGAGAGTGAGGTGGCCGGGGAGGCTGGCCCGGATGTGGGTGCCGGAGGGCAGGGCCAGCTTGTAGAGGGTCTGGGCGCCCTGGAACTCCAGCCCCACCACTTGAGCGGCGGCGCCCTGGCCATTTTCGCAAGGTTGGACGTAGCTGGGCCGCAGCTGCACGTCGAGCCGGGTGCCGTTGGGGGCGGAGAGGCCGGGCGGCAGAGGATGGCTTCCCAGCTCGGTTACCACGAGATCGCCGTCGACCCTGCCGGGGATGAATTCGGAGAGCCCGACGAAGCTGGCCACGAGGCGGTTTGCGGGGCGATGGAGGATGTCCTCGGGCGTCCCCGCCTGTTCCAGCCGGCCCTCGTTCATCACGGCGATGCGGTCGCCCAGGTTGATCGCCTCCTCCTGGTCGTGGGTGACCAACAGCGAGGTGGCGCCGGACTGGCGCAGGACGGTGCGGAGCTCCTCCCGGATGCGCGCCCGTAGCGAGGTGTCCAGGTTGCTGAAGGGCTCGTCCAGCAGAATCAGATCGGGCGCCCGGGCCAGGGCGCGGGCCAGGGCCACCCGCTGCTGCTGTCCGCCGGATAGCTCGTGGGGATAGCGCTCCTGCAGGCCGTGCAGACCGGTCAAGTCGTACAGCTCGTTCAGGGAGCGGCCGTAGCCGTTGGGCTCGCCCGAGCCCCAGCGGCGCCGGCCGAAGAGGCCCAGGGGCCCCCGGCCCCCTTCCAGTCCGAAGCGCACGTTCTGGGCCACGGTGAGGTGGGGAAACAGCGCGTAATCCTGAAAGACCATGCCGATGCGGCGCGCCTCGGGCGGGAGCACCAGGCCGGGGCGGCTGATCACCTCCCCCTCCTTGACGATCTCGCCGGCGTCGGGAGACTCGAACCCACAGACCAGCCGCAGCAGCGTGGTCTTGCCGCAGCCGCTGGGGCCGAGCACGTAGACCACCGATCCGGCGGCGATGGAGAGATCGAAGTCGTCGATCACCCACGGCCCCGGCTCGAACCGCTTGAACAACCCCCGAATTTTCAAGATCGGTTCCATCAACTCGCCGCCGGCCGCGCGTCGCGAAATATGAGCAGCCCGAACAGGGGTGCGGTCACCGCGATCAGTACCAGGGCCGCGGGCGCGGCCAGGGAATAGAACTCCTCGCTGGTCTCGATCCAGATGCGGACGGCCAAGGTATCGAACCCCAGCGGGCGGAGAAGCAGGGTTGCGGGCAGCTCTTTCATGCTGCTGACGAAGATCAGCACCCAGCCGGTGGCGATTCCCGTCTTGGCCAGGGGAAACACCACCCGCAGCAAGGCCCGGTGGAACGACGCCCCGCAGGTGCGCGCCGCCTCCTCCAGGTTGGGCTTGATCTGGTGGAAGGCGGTTTCCTGTGCCTGCAGCCCCTGGGGCAGGAACCGGATCAGGTAGGCCAGGATCACCACGCTCACGGTGCCGTAGAGCGGGGCCAGCAGATGGATGGAGATGAAAAGCACCCCCACGCCGATGATGGGACCCGGCAGCACATACCCGGCGTAGGAGGCGCGCAGGTAAACCTGATACAGCCGGTCCCGGTAGCGCGTGGCCAGATAAGCGACGGGCACGATCATGAACACCGAGAGCGTCGCGGCCATTCCCGAGGCGAACAGGCTGTTGAAGGTGTATTCCCAGAGCGCCGTGGGCAGCCCCTCCAGCTCGATCCCCTCCACGCTCCGGTAGATCAGGAGGGCGATCACCACGCCGAAGGCCGAGCCGAAGACCAGCAGCAGGTAGCTCCAGATCGCCAGCGCACCGCGCCAGCTACAGCGCACCGGCTCCATCCGCCGGTAGTGGCCGCCCGTCTGATAGAAGCGGCTGCGGCTGCGCGCCCGCCGCTCCTGCCAGAACAGCAGAGCGCTCATGGCGATCAGCACCAGGGCCAGCACCGAGGCGCTTACCCGGTCCGACCGCCCCACGAGCTCCAGATAGATGGCGCGGGTAAAAGTGGGGAAGCGCATCATGGACACGGCGCCGAAATCGGAGAAGACGTAGAGCACCACGAGGAACAGCCCCGCCATGATCGCCGGACGCTGTAAGGGCAGGGTCACGTGGAAGAAGCGCCTCCAGCGCGGCATGCCCTGGATGCGCGCCACCTCCTCGAAGGCGACGTTGTAGTTGGTCAGCGAGGCGCGTACCAGCAGGTACACGTAGGGAAACGTCGCCAGGCCCAGCACCCACACCACCGCCGGGAAATGGCCGTAGAGCATGGGCAGGGCCGCCTCCGCGCCGAACAGCCCCTGCCACGCCCGCTGAGCCCATCCGCCGGGGAGGAACATCTCGGTGTAGGCGTAGGCCATGATGTAGGGCGGAATGCCCAGGGGCATGGCGAGCAGCCACGACCACATCCGCTTGCCGGGAAAGTCGTAGCGGGTCACCAGCCAGGCCAGCGAGACGCCGAGGCCGAACGTCATGGCTGCGGTCGCCAACGCCAGGGACACGGTATTGACCAGCAGTTGCGGGATGGTGGTGTCCCAGAGCCGCACCCAATCCGCCCCTTCCGCCTGCAGGGCGTACCACGCGATGTAGAGCAGGGGCGTCACCATCAGCAGGGATATCCCCGCGCCGGCGACGGTCATGCCCAGGGGCCGGTGATAGTGCAACGGATGGAGGCGGGTCTCGGACATGGGGTTCGACGCGGGTATGCGGCTACTGCAGTCCGACCGATTTGATCAGCGCCACCGCCTCGTCGATCGCCTCGACCTGCAGCGCCTGGCTCACCGGCGAGAACTTCACCGTCCCCGGCTGTGGCAACAACGGATGAGCGGGCACCGCCGGGCTGACGGGAAACTCGTAGTTCACCTCCGCGAAAAGCTTCTGCCCCGCATCGGAGAGCACGAAATCCACGAACCGCCGGGCCGACGGGACGTTGTGCGCGTGACGGAGGATGGCCAGCCCCGACACCGTAACGGTGGCGCCGTGGGTCTCCTGGTCGGGATAGACGATCGCCAGGGGTAGAGCGGGGTTCTTGGCCAGCGCGCGGTAGTAGTAATATTGGTTGATCAACCCGATGGCCACCTCCCCCCGCGCCACCGCCGAGACCAGGGGCGTGTGCGTGGGGTAGACACTGTTGCCCGCGTTGCGCTTGATGCCCTCCAGAAAGCCGCGCACCCGCTCGGTGCCCTCCTGCTTGATCATCGCCGCCAGCCCGCCGATGAAGGAGGCGTTGGAGCTCACCGTGATGCCCAGTTGCCCCTCCCATTCCGGGTCGGCCAAATCCAGCATCGAGCTCAGCCGGGCCGGATCGACCCGATCCGTGTTGTACACGATCACCCGCGCCCGGGCCGAGGCGGCGATCCACGTGTCGTCCGGGCCGTGAAACTCCGGCGGCACCCGCTCTCCCGCGGGCGAGCGGTACGGCTGCAACAGCCCCCGGCGGCGGGCGATATCGAGCAGCCCCGCGTAGTTGGTGAGGAACACGTCCGCTTGGGTGCGCTCCCCCTCCTCCTCGATCCGGGTTAGAAGTTGGTTCGAGTCCCCCACCAGCGTTTGGGTGGCGATCCCCGTGGCCGCCTCGAACGCCTCCACGATGGGGCGCGTGAACCGCTCGCCCCGCCCCGAATAGATCACCAGCTCGTCCGCCGCCGCCAGCCAAGGCAGCGCAACGCCGCCGAGGAGCCCCAGCCACGCCGCACCGGCCGCCGCCCAAACCCTGGCGGGCATCGCTATCCTTTTCATGGTTCTGCCCCTCGGTTTGCCGCCGGAGCACATCCATCCCGGTTCCGCCCGCCCCGATTCCCCGCTGCGGGCCACCCTTCCACTGCCGTTCGGCTGTATATCACAACACTGCGACTGAGTCTCATCCTAAGTTGATCATAGCGCGTCTTGACCCCGGAACGCCAAGAAACTTCTCATGGGTTGGGGACGTGCCCCAGCGGAAGCCAGGGCACGGCGGCGCCAGCCGCACTGCGCCCCCTGGTCCGCCGCGCTGGCCGCACGGGCCCCCCCGGCCCGCCGCGCCGCGCAAAGGGGCATCCTGGCGCGGGCCGCCGTAGCTGACCCTGACCTAGATCACGTATGGGAGGTTGCGGGGACGGGCCATCGTGGCGGCCGGACCGCCGGGGGCCTCAATTGGCGGTGCGGTGGCATTTGCCGCACAGGCCGAAGATGCGAAGGGAGTGGTAGCGTTCCGTGAAATCGAACTTCCCGCACACGTCGGACTGAATCTTCTCCAGCTTCTCGTTGTGGAACTCGATGATGTTTCCGCAGCGCAGGCAGATCAGGTGATCGTGGTGGGAGGCTTCATCGACGTGCTCGTAATAGGCCGCGTTCGTCCCGAAATCGAGCCGCTCCACCATGAGGCAGTCCTTGAGCAACTCGAGCGTGCGGTACACCGTCGCGCGGGAGACGCGCTGGCGGTTGCCCTTGAGCCGCTGGACAATCTCCTCCGCTTCGAAGTGGCCCGGGTTGGCGAGAATCTCGTCCACCACGGCCTCCCGCTGGCGGGTGAGCTTCAGCCGGCGGGCGGCGAGGAAATCCGCGAACAACTGCTTTTGTACCTGGGGGCCCGGCCCGCCGCCCGTGCCGAGGGAAGGCGGACCGCCTCGGGATCGCGGCGCGGATGGAGAAGGTGGCGCTTTTCGCATCATCAGCGCTCCAGTCATGGGTGCCTGGCCGTCCAGCCCCTGGGTTTCATGGCCGGCGAGTCCGCTGGATGCCCCACCTTCACGATAGCAGAGGAGTTACGCCATTTCCACGCCGAATTGATCCCGAATCTCAATTGGCGGCGGAGGGAGCATTGGATTCTGCCCGGGTCCCCGCCGGGCAGCGCAGTTCGCGGGGCATCACGGTCATGGGGAGCCCTGCCCCGACTCCTTCGACGGGGCGGCGAGGCCTCTCACCGGCGAGATCCGCCGCGTTTATCGCGGCTCGCCGCCGGTCCCGGAATGACACCGCGGAAGCACCCGGGGCCCTGCGGAATAACCCCAGGACGATCCTATTGCAGCAGATGGGTGTGGGTCTTGTGGCGCCGGCGGAGTAGGTCCATGGCGCTTCCCAGGCCGTTGAGGGTGAGGGGGTACATGTGGCCGTCGAAAATCTGGCGGATCATCTTGATCGATTCCACGTATTGCCACTGATCTTCCGGTTCCGGGTTGAGCCACACCAGATGGGGGAAGGTCTCCTTGAGCCGGCTGAGCCAGACCACGCCCGGCTCGTCGTTGAAGTGATCCACGCTCCCGCCCACCTGCATCAACTCGTAGGGGCTCATGGAGGCATCGCCGATCACGATCACCCGGTAGTCCCGGTTGTACTTGTGTAGAATATCGAAGGTCTTTGTCTTGCCCTCCCAGCGATGTTCCTCCCGCCACATCGATTCGTAGATGCAGTTGTGGAAGTAGAAAGTCTCCAGGCGCTTGAACTCCGCCCGGGCGGAGGAGAAGAGCTGCTCGCACTGCCGCACGTGGGGGTCCATCGACCCACCGATATCGATGAAGAGCAGCACCTTGACCCGGTTGCGGCGGGAGGGCCGCATCAGGATATCCAGCAGGGCCCCCGTCCGCCCCACCTGGCGGACCGTGCCTTCCAGGTCCAGTTCGTCGGGCACGCCTTCGCGGGTGAAGACCCGCAGGCGGCGCATGGCCATCTTGATGTTGCGGATGTTGAGCTTGACGTCGCCGGTGAGGGCCTGGTACTGGCGCTGCTCCCAGACCTTTACCGCCCGGCCCCGGCGCTGGCCCTCCTGACCGATGCGGATGCCCTCCGGACTGGCGCCGCCGCTGCCGAAGGGGCTGGTGCCGCCGGTGCCGATCCATTTATTGCCGCCGTGGTGGGCGCCGTCCTGCTCCTCCCAGCGCTGCCGGAAGGCCTCCATGAGCGCTTCCAGGCCGCCCATGGCCTCGATTTCGGCCAGCTCCTCCTCGCTGAAAGCGCGGCTGAGCCCATCCTTCATCCATTCGTCGGGAATCTCGCCCAGCTTGAAGGCGACGTACTTCTCCGCGCCATGGAAGAAGTGGGCGAAGACCTTGTCGAAGGGATCCAGGAAGCGCTCGTCCTTGACCAGGGTGATGCGGGCGAGGAAGTAAAAGCCTTCCGCATCCGGCCCGATCACCCGTTTATCCAGCGCCTCGAGAAAGGCGAGGAACTCCTTGACGGAAACCGGAACCCCCCCGTCGCGCAGTTGATGGAAGAAATCGATGAACATCGGTGCCTCACACCCGGCGTTGCATGAACCGCAACCGCTCGAAGGCGTGCACGTCCTGCTCGTTCTTCAGCATGGCCCCGTACAGCGGTGGCAACTCCTTGGACAGGTCGACCTTGGCCAGGTAATCCGCCGGGATGTTCTCCGCCAGCAGCAGCTTGATCCAGTCGATCAATTCGCTGGTGGAGGGCTTCTTCTTCAGCCCTTGGATTTCGCGGAACTGGAAGAAGATCTCCATGGCCTCCTTGAGCAGGGACTCGTGGATGTCCGGGTAATGGACGTTCACGATCCGCTCCATCGTCTCCTTGTCCGGAAACTGGATGTAGTGGAAGAAACACCGGCGCAGGAAGGCATCGGGCAATTCCTTCTCGTTGTTGCTCGTGATGAGCACGATCGGGCGCCGGACGGCGCGGATCGTCTGCTTGGTCTCGTAGACGTAGAACTCCATGCGGTCCAGTTCCAGCAGCAGGTCGTTGGGAAACTCGATGTCCGCCTTGTCGATCTCGTCGATCAGCAGCACGTTGAGCTTGTCGGCGGTAAACGCTTCCCACAGCTTGCCCGGGATAATGTAATTGCCGATGTCCTTTACCCGCTCGTCGCCCAACTGGCTGTCCCGCAGGCGCGAGACCGCGTCGTACTCGTAGAGCCCCTGCTGGGCGGCGGAGGTGGACTTGATGTGCCACGTGATGATGGGCAGGTCCAGCGCAATGGCCACCTCGTGGGCCAGCATCGTCTTTCCCGTACCCGGCTCGCCCTTGACCAGCAAGGGCCGCTCCAGGGTGATCGCGGCATTCACCGCCACCTGCAAATCCTTCGTGGCGATATAACGCTCGGTGCCTTCGAACTTCATCGTTCTCCTTTGGGGCTTGGAGTTACCGACTCCCTGGCGCGGGCGTGATCGCCGCGTTCCATTCACCGTTTCCAGCGACGGATAACGCATG
>JAPUJL010000459.1 GCA_027296185.1 SAR324 cluster bacterium
AACATCTCGACCGGATTTTACGGGCTCCGCCTCCCGTCCGGTCTCATTGAGATTCTTCGCTGCGCTCAGAATGACAACTCGGTTGCGGGCGAAGCGGCTAGAATGTGGGTCGTGAGAATTTTCGCTGTGCTCAAATCAACATTTCAGTGTCCGGTCACCTCGCCGCCGGCCCCTCCACGATGATCGACCTGAAACCGGTGCGCGGGACGCGCGACTTCTATCCCGCGGAGTTGCGCCTGCGCCACTGGCTCTTCGACATCTGGCGGGGCACTGCGCGGCAGTTCGGCTTCGAGGAGTACGACGCCTGCGTCCTGGAGAGCGAGGCGCTCTACGTGCGCAAGGCGGGAGACGAAATCACCGGCCAACTCTACAACTTCGACGACAAGGGCGGGCGGCGGCTGGCACTGCGGCCCGAAATGACGCCCACCCTCGCGCGGCTGATCCTCCAGCGGCAGCGGGCGCTGCAATTTCCGCTTAAGTGGTTCTCCATCCCCCAGTGCTTCCGCTACGAGCGCATGACCCGCGGCCGCAAGCGGGAGCACTACCAGTGGAACCTGGACGTGATCGGCCAGCCCGGCAACGTGGCCGAGGTGGAGACGATCTCCGCCCTGATCGCCTCGCTGGAGGCCATGGGGCTGACGGCGGAGCACGTGCGGCTGCACCTCAACGACCGCCGGCTGCTGACCGCCGTCCTGGAGCGCGCGGGAGTGCCCGAGGAGCACCACCTGCCGGTGATGGTGGTGATGGACAAGCGGGACAAAATCGGTGGCGAACAGCTGGAGGCCCTGCTGGGCGAGCAGGGGCTGAGCGGGACCCAGGTACGGCGGATCGACGAGTTCCTCGCCATGAGCTCCCTCGAGGAAGTGAAGACGGCGCTGGGGGGCGACACACCCGCCGTCGCCGAGTTGGAGGCGCTGCAGGAACTGCTCGGACGGGTGGGCTTCGGCGATTGGGTGGGCTTCGACATCACCGTGGTGCGCGGCCTCTCCTATTACACGGGAACGGTGTTCGAGCTGCGGGACCGCTCGGCCAGCCTGCGGGCCATCTGCGGCGGCGGGCGTTACGACTCCCTGCTCTCCGCCTTCGGGGGCGACCCCATCCCGGCCATCGGCTTCGGCTTCGGCGACGTGGTGATTCTCGAGCTGCTGGGCGACCTGGGCCTGCTGCCCCAGTTGGGCACCGACCTGGACTACGTGGTGATCCCCTTCTCCGAGGCGCAGGTACCCGCCGCCCTGGAGCTCAGCCAAAAGCTCCGCCGCAAGGGCCTCCGGGTCGACGCGGACTTCGCCCTGCGCAAGCTCAAGCGCGCCCTGCAGCGCGCCAGCGAGATCGGCGCCCGGCGGGCGGTGCTCCTCATGCCCGACGAGCTGGAGCGGGGCGAAGTGGTGGTGCGCGACATGGCCAAGCGCGAGGAGCGGCGGGTGGCGATGGAGGCCTTTCTCGAGGAGTAGAGCGGCGCGTCAGTTGACCGGCCCGCTGCCCTCCGCTCCCTCGGCCGGGGTCCGGCCACCCAGCTCCAGCAGCCCGAGCAGCACCGACGCCCGTTCGGCGAGGGTGGGAGCTTCCAATAGGGCCTGCTTTTCCGACGGATGAAAGGGAAGCCCGGTGGCGGCGCTGTCGATCAAGTCCAGGTCGCTCAGGGGTGCGATGCGCTCCGCGCCGATCTCCATTCCCCTGTTTTTGCCGTAGGCAATCAGGGCGGCGGTGAGCCGCTCCCGTTCGCAGGGGAAGTCCCCCGGTGGATCGCCGTCCTGGGGAAAGGCGCCGTAATCGGCCCGTATCCGGCGGTAGCCCCGGTGCAGGGGCAATTCCTCCACCACGCGGAAGCGCCGCCGCCCCCGCAGTCGGATCAGGTAGCGGCCGTCGGGGTCCTGTTCGGAGTGCTCGACGTACCCCGCGCAGCCGGCGCCGTAAATCTCCGGCGTCTCCCGTTCCGCGCCGGGGAGGGGGCGGTTGTCCTGCCGCGGCGCAAAGGGCTGGATCATCCCGAACACCCGCTCGGCGGCCAGCACATCCTCCAAGAGATTGCGATAGCGCGGCTCGAAGACCTGCAGGGGCAGCGCCGTGCCCGGCAGCAACAGCACACCGGTCAGGGGAAACACCGGCAGCACCTCGGGCAGGGCGGGCGGAGCCGGGCCGGTGGATGGGTCTTGGGGCATCTGCTAGGACGACTGTCTCGCTGTGGTTGGGCGGCCCCTGGTGTCCGCCCAGGGGGCTCCGGGGCGGGGCCGGGGGAAATAATGCCTACCGTTTTACGGTGGGGCAGAGTATAGCAAAAGTCAGATCGGCATGCGGGGGTGCCGCGGGTTCCATAGCATTCAAATTCCAGCGCGCGTGCGGATATGTGGGTTCCCGCCGCGAACTTCCCCGTCCCATGGTTTCGACCCGCCTGAGGAGTCTCCCATGAAACGACGCACGTTTTTGTCCGCCCTGGGCCTTGGCGCCGCCGCGGCGGCGATATCCGGCTGGATCGCCTCCTGCTCCAAGAAGGAGGAGGAGCAAGGGCAGGGCCCGGCGGTGATGGTGCCGGGCAAGACCGAGTACGACTGGAAGATGGTCACCTCCTGGCCGCCGGGCTTTCCAGTACTGGGGGAGGCGGCCGAGCGCATCGCGGACAAGGTGAACGTCATGAGCAACGGCCGCATCAAGGTCAAGGTCTACGGCGGCGGCGAGCTGGTGCCCCCCTTGGGCGTCTTCGACGCGGTGCGGCAGGGGAGCGTGGAGATGGGCCACAGCGCCTCGTATTATTGGGCCGGGACCTCACCCGCGACCCAGTTCTTCGCCGCGGTGCCCTTCGGGATGAACGCCCAGCAATCCACCGCCTGGCTCTACCGGGGCGGCGGGCAGGAGCTGTGGGACGAGCTGTACGCGGGGTTTGGCCTCAAGCCCTTTCCCGCCGGCAATACGGGCGTCCAGATGGCCGGTTGGTTCCGCAAGGAGATCAACAGCGTCGACGATCTGAAAGGCCTGAAAATGCGCATCCCCGGGCTAGGGGGCAAGGTGCTCGCGAAAATGGGCGGCACGGTGGTGCTGCTGGCGGGCTCGGAGGTCTTCCCGGCCCTCGAGCGGGGCGTGATCGATGCGGCGGAATGGGTGGGGCCCTACCACGACCGGCGGCTGGGGCTGCACCAGGCGGCGAAGAACTATTATTACCCCGGCTGGCACGAGCCCGGCACGACGACCGAGTTGATGGTCAACAAGCAGGCGTTCGATGCGCTGCCCCAGGACTTGAAGACCATGATCGAGCTGGCGTGCACCGACGCCCACGTCTGGTCGCTGGCCGAGTTGGAGGCCCAGAATTCCGGTGCCCTGCTGGACCTGGTGGCCAATCACGGCGTCAAGGTGCGGCAACTGCCCGACGACGTGTTGCGCGGGCTCAAGCGGGCAGCCAAGGAGACCGTCGAGGAGGTCGCCGCTTCCGATCCGGCGTCGCGCAAGGTCTACGACAGCTTCCTCAAGTTCAAGGAGCAGAACGACCAATGGCAGAACATCTCCGAGCGGGCCTATCAGTACGCCCTGACCGTCTGAGAGCATCCGGCCCGTCGGCACGAATTTGAGGAGGAGAGCGGCATGAATCGCAGGGATTTTCTCGCCGGGTTGGGCGTCGGCGCCGTGGGCGCGGCGGGCGTCAGTGCCTTCACCATGGGCGGGGGCGAGCAAGCCACGGTTTCCTATCGGGGTGCCTCCACCAAGTCCAACGCCTCGTGGGACTGGAAGCTGGTGATGAGCTGGCCGCTTCATTTCCCGGTCTCCGGCGAAGCGGTGGACCACCTCGTGGCCGAGGTGGCGCGGATGACCGGAGGGCGGCTAAAGATCAAGGTCTTCGGCGCGGGCGAGCTGGTGGGCGGCCTGGGCGTGTTCGACGCGGTGAGCCAGGGCAGCGTGGAGATGGGCCACAGCGCTTCCTACTACTGGGCGGGCAAGCTGCCCTCGGTCCAGTTCTTCTGCGCCGTGCCCTTCGGCATGGTGGCTCAGGAGCAGAACGGCTGGTTCTATAACGCCGACGGCCTGGACCTCTGGCGGGAGATTTACGCCAAGCACAACCTGACCGTCTTCCCCGCCGGAAACACCGGCACCCAGATGGGGGGCTGGTTCCGCAAGGAAATCCGGAGCGTCGACGACTTCCAGGGGCTCAAGATGCGTATTCCGGGCCTGGGCGGCAAGGTGGTTGCGGCCGTGGGCGGCACCGTGGTGCTGCTGGCCGTCTCGGAAATCTTCCCCGCCCTCGAGCGGGGCGTCATCGACGCGGCGGAATGGGTGGGGCCCTACCAGGACCGCCGGGTGGGCTTTTATCAGGCGGCGAAATACTACTACTACCCGGGCTGGCACGAGCCGGCCACGTCGTCCGAGCTGATGATCAATCTCCAGGCCTGGGAGAGCCTGCCCCAGGATATCCAGACGGTCGTCGACAACGCCGCCTACAAGGCGAGCCTGTGGTCCCTCTCGGAATATCAAGCCAAGAACGCCGAGGCCCTGGAAGACCTGGTTAACAATCACGGCGTGCTGCTGCGGCGCTTCCCGGACGACCTGCTCCGGCGCCTGCGGGAGGCCTCGCAACAGGTGGTCGAGGAGGTGGCCGAGAGCGACGCCGATTCGCGGCGGGTCTACGATTCCTTCCTAAAGTTCCGCCAGCAAAGCCGCCACTGGCGCTCCATCAGCGAGGAGGCCTACACCGCCGCGGAAAACCTACCGGCGTAACGATCGGAACGATCGGGAACGTCTACACCGACTGAACTGCATGCGGGGGATTGGGAATCCCCGGCGTCCCGGATGCGGCTTGGGGGAGATCGCCTCCACAACGGGAGTAGGGGAGAATCGAACCGGATATGGGGAGCAACGGCGAGGTCCGTGCTCGCTCTGCACGCGTTGCGGAGGGCTGGGGAGGGCGTCCAGTTCTACGGCTCGCCGGCCCGATAGACCACCTGCTCGCCGTCGGGGTCGGTGAGGGTGACGCGGTTGCGGCCCCCGTCGGGCGACGCCTCGCAGTGGCCGACCACCCGCACGTCCAGCCCGATTTCTTGACCGATCGCCTCCAGTACCGGCACGAGCCCTTCGCCGCCGATGATCTCCATGCGGTGGCCCATGTTGAAGGTCCGGTACAGCTCCCGCCAGGGCGCCTGGGTGACTCGGCGGATTTCGGCGAATAGGGGGGGCAGGGGGAAGAGATTGTCCTTGACGTAGTGGATGCCCCGGCCCGTGCGCAGCACCTTGGTCTGGCCGCCGCCGGTGCAGTGCACCAGCGCCGAGACCTGCTCCCGGGCCCGATCCAGCAGCGGCTTGATCGCCGGGGCGTAGCTGCGGGTGGGGGAAAGCAGCGCCTGGCCGACGGTGAGCGGGGTGCCGGGCAGTGGATCGCCCAGCCGGTGGGGGCCGCCGTAGCTCAGCCCTTGGGGCATGAGCGGATCGAAGGATTCCGGGTAACGCTCGCCGTATTCGGCGGCCAGGAGGTCGTGGCGCGCGGAGGTGAGGCCGTTGCTCCCCATGCCGCTGTTGTACCCGGGCTCGTAGACGGTCTCGCCGGCGGAGGCCAGGCCCACGATCACGTCCCCCGGCTTCACGCCGGCATTGGCGATGACGTCCGTGCGGCGCATGCGCGCGGTGGCGGTGGCATCGACGATCACGGTGCGCACGAGGTCGCCCACGTCGGCGGTCTCGCCGCCGGTCAGCACCACCTCGATGCCCCAATCGGCCCAACGGGCGGCCTGGGCCTCGAATCCGGCGACGATTTCGCCGATCACCTCCCCCGGCACCAGCCGGGCATTGCGGCCGATGGCGTTGGAGACGAGGAACGGCCCCAGGGTGCCGACGCACAGCAGGTCGTCCAGGTTCATGGTCAGGGCGTCCTGGGCGATGCCCCGGAACACGCCCGCATCGCCGGTTTCCCGGTACATCAGATAGGCCAGGGACGATTTGGTGCCCGCCCCGTCGGCGTGCATCGCCAGGCAATACCGCTCGTCCCCGCTGAGCCGATCGGGCACGATCTTGCAAAAGGCGCCGGGAAACAGGCCCGGGTCGGTGTCCCGGATCGCGGCGTGCACCTCCTCCTTCTGGGCGGAAACGCCGCGGGCGCGGTAGTGGTCGGGTTCGGTCACGTGGGTGCCGGGAAAGGGCGTTCGAGGGCCATCGGTGCCCCGCCGGGCGAGCCGGTCAGCGCGGGCGCAGCGGGGAAAAGAGCGAGCCTGCCTCGATCAATATGTGATATGCTCTCAGTTTGTAAAGCGGCACGGGAGCCGCGGCCCGGAAATTGCGGCCGCGGGCCTTGCCGATCGCAAATCCAGCAATCATGCTCGTCATTCCCGCCATCGATCTGAAGAACGGCAAGTGCGTGCGGCTCATGCAGGGCCGGGCGGACCGGGAGACCGTGTACGGGGCCGACCCCTTGGCCATGGCGTGGCGGTTCCAGCAGTCCGGGGCGCGGATGATCCACGTGGTGGACCTGGACGGCGCGTTCAACGGCCGCGCGGCGAACCTGGACGCCATTGCCGC
>JAPUJL010000046.1 GCA_027296185.1 SAR324 cluster bacterium
TACGGAAGAGCAGGATCCGTGTATCCGCGTTGAAATCCTCCGCCAGCAGAAGCTTGATGTCCCGCAGATAGGCCGCGAGGAGCAGGCGCCGCCAGAAGCCGCCGATGCCCACCCCGCCGTCGCCCACGTACTGCGAGTAGATGTTATCGTCGCCCTCGGGATAGTCGAACTCGTCCTGATCCGTCTTAACGAAGACGTAGTCGTCCACCACCTCGCCGTAGTAGATCTCCGGCCGGCTCACCTGGAGTTCCTCGTATTCGCTGCTGGGGGGGATGTTCTTGATGAACAGCACGGGCAGCCCCTGCTCGTTGACCCGGTTCACCGGTCCCATGGTGATCCCGTGCCCGTGAGTGTAGATCATCCGCTCGTTGACCCAGGTGGGGTTGGGCAGCGAAGTCTTTTGCATCTCCCGCGGCGAGAGCATGGTCTGCCGCAGCTCGCCGCCGATCATGTAACGGTCGTTGTCGACCGAGGAGAACTCGTAGTAGGTACGGATTTCCTGGATTTGCGAGAACGTATCCAGCAGCGGCTCGTGATCCCACAGCCGCACGTTGTTGACCGTGGGCCGGTTCCGCGCGATATCCGCCTCGGTCAGCTCACGCTCGCCGTCCAGGAAGCGCTCCTCCACCCGGTGCAAATCGAACGCCCGGTTCGTGGCGGCGATGTGATGCACCAGGAACGGGGCCTCCTTGTTGGCCTCGTTGGGGTTGACCACGAACCGCTGCAGCGCGGCGGTATAAATTCCCGCGCCGACCCAGATCACCGCCCACACCCCCAGCGCCCCCAACAGCAGCTTGTACTTCTGCCTCAGGAGCCCGTAAACCAACAACACCGCCGCGATCGCCGAGGTGATCGCCCGCAGGGCCAGCATGGGCAACGTCCCGTTGATGTCGGCGTATCCGGGCCCGGTAAACAGACCGCCGGGCCGGTACAGCTCGGCGAACCGGTCCAGGTACTGGCCCCCGGCCATTACCAGCAGCAGCATCGCCCCCAACGCCGCCACATGGGCCCGCGCCGCCGGGGGCACGGCCAGCATGCGGAACGAGCGCACGTTCTGCTGAAACGGCGTCGGCAGCTCGGCCTGCATCTTCAGAAAATAAAGAACGCCCACTCCCAGCAGGGAGATGATGCCCAGCACCCAGAAGAACGACTGGATGCGCTCCAACAACGGCATGGTGAAGACGTAGAATTCCGCGTCCAACTGAAAGATCGGCTCCACTTGGTCGAACGTCCCCCCTGCGAAATAGAGCAGCACGCTCTCCCAGTCGACCGCGGCGGCCACGCCGGAAAGGGCGCCGGCCACCCGGGCGAACACCCGGGCGCCGCGCCGCCGCAGCCGTACCGTGAGCATCTGCCCCAGCGGCGTGATCAGCACTTCCTGGGGCAGAAAAGCCGCGGGGTCTCCGATCTGCCGAAGTGCGTACATCAGATTGAGCAGCAAAAATGCGAAGACCACCGTTCCGACGGTGAATCCGATGGCCAGCTCGGTAAGCACGATGGTGCGGAAGACGCCGATGTAGCCTTGGGCGTCGAACCAGAGGTACTCCACCAGAAACTCGATGCCGTCCGACGCCACGTACAACAGCGCGAGTACCCCGACGATTGCGATCCAGACGCCCTTTCTTCCCGAAAGCATGGCTGCTCCCATAAATTCGATGCGATGGCCGGCCCGCCACCCGGCGAGCCGTGCCGGTAAAAATCAGTGTACCCGCTTGCATACCGCCGCGGCAAAGGATTGCTCTTGTAACGAATCGGGCGATTGGCTAAAATGCCCTACGCTCGCTCCCGGTGCTTGACCTTGGCCGTGGGTCCATTCATTCCTTAGTGCTTCATTATGGCTGGAAATCCCCTCGTCGCGGCAGCTGAACCGGCACCGGCACCCAAGCCGGAGCGGCCGGCCCAAGTCGTCCATCTCGTGTGCAACCACGAGCCCAAGCAGGTTAAGGGACTCGACGAGTTTCTGTCCGTGTTCAACGGCAAGGACTCGATGGCGGAGGTGGTGCATTTCCGCTATGCCATCCAGCGCAAAGTCCGCCGCGCCATGGGCGGCAAGTTCTCCAAGGGCCTGACCACCGAGGTGACCGAGAACGTCGAGATCAACCTCAATCAGGATCTATTCGGCCTGCGCCGCTGGCTGGGCAATATCCGCAACGACCCCAGCAACGTCCTCCTCCTCAACGCCTCCAAAGTCAAGGAGGAGGCGCTTGCAGCCCCGCTGCTGTTTTCAGAGCTGATCCGCACCGGCCGGCCGATCCTGGTCACCGGCCTGGACGCGTCGTCCCGGGACCAGCTGATGGCCCAGGTCGATCTCAAGTTCGCCGAGATTCCTCCGCAAGTCGAGCGGAATTACGCCCTGAAGACCACCCTGCTCGCCCGGGCGCAGCGGAAGAAGGGCTTCAGCAGCTCCATGCGCAACTTGATGGACCTGGACTTCATTCCGAAGGAATTGCAGGACAAGATCCATCAGAT
The DNA here is from genome assembly GCA_027296185.1 of SAR324 cluster bacterium. Classification (GTDB taxonomy): domain Bacteria; phylum SAR324; class SAR324; order SAR324; family JACQKK01; genus JAPUJL01. Next base: position 2,470 of record JAPUJL010000046.1, read on the forward strand.
CGCCATGGGCGGGGATCCCTCCGCGTTCACCGACGCGGAGGTGGTGAACCTATCCCTGCTGGCCGACCTGGTCTCGCGCTACGAGGCGGTGCTGGCCCAGTTCAAGGAATTCGTCGCCAAAAGTTCGCTTCAGGTGCCCCAACTGATCGCGTGCTTCGAGTTGATCATGTCGGACACGAGCACCGAATTGCTGATGGAGTCCTTCAAGGAACTGCTCAAGGATGCAGTCGAGGACGGCACGCAAATCACGACCAAGAATCAGCTCTTCGGCCATCTGTACCGCTTTCTCACCGGCACTGGGGACGAGGCGCGGCGCACCGCCGACCGGCAGGGCGTCTTCTTCCGCGTCTTGACAAACACCTTCGTCCGCCGGCGCTCCCAGATCGACCCCCTGCTCTGGAAGCGCTGCCATATGCTCAATGCGGCCAATCCCCACGACGAGTCAACGCTGAAATTGCTGCGCCCGTACCTGGACAACCTGGACAAATGGGTGCAGGCGGGAACCGACGGCGCGGCGGAGGAAATCAGCCGGCAAACCGGGCAGCACATCTACACCCTTGCAGCACTGGCGAACCAGGATCCCGGGGTGATGCGGGAAGAAAAGGAATTCGCCCGGCACCGGATGGCGAACCATCTGTTGCCCCTCCTCCGCACCGAGTCCTTCAATACCGAGAAGCTTACCTATCCCAGCCCGGTGGCCCAGGCACTGCCCAAGGACGTGAATCAGTTCGTCCAGGAATACGCCAAACGCCCCATCACCGATTCCGATCTGAAGCAAATTCGGAACGCGCTGGCACCGGTGTTGCGCACGAACGAGATCGCCTCGCAGGTTCTGCAAAAAAGCGTGATCGAGGTGATGCTGCGTTACGCCCGCGACCGGGAACAAATCCTGCGGGAAATCTACATCCTCAACGCCGTGGGCGCCCTGGTGAAGTATCCGTTTCACCTGGGCGAGCACGCCCTGAACTCCCTCGAGCGCCGATGCTGTGGGTCGGTGCTGGAATCGCGCATGGGGCTGGAGGTCCATCCCCACGCCGTCTCCGAATTTTCCGTCGGGCTGTTCGAGAGCAAGGACGAGCCGCCACTGGGCCGGCTGAAAAACGACCCGGCCACCCTCTGCCGGGCGTACGCGATGCTGACGGGATTGCGCGTCGAGACGGTCGTCAAGCGGGCGGTGGATCACAAGATCAACTACTTCATCAAGACCTACGGCGAGAAATTCTTCGAGGTGATCTACGAGCGGGTGGTGCGCAGGAACGACATCCCCCTGTCCCAGGGCCAGTTGGCCCACATGCTCAAAGAGCGCAACGTGCTGGGCAGCCTGGACGACAAGGGGCTGCGGCCCGAGGCGATCAACGACATGGAGGACCCCTTCCTCGTCATCGGGATGAGGCGCGCCGAAGGGAAGAAAATAGTCGAGCTGCCTCACATGCTCGAGGATTTTCAGACGGAATATGCCGACTCCCTCAACCAATTCCGGGCCTTGCTCAACGAGCTCAAGACCAGCGCGGAAGCGGACGACCGCGACGAAAACCCCAAACGGCTGATCTGGACCTTCTATCGACAGGGCATCTACAATCTGGCCCAGGAATCGGCCCGCCTCGTCTTCCGTAAGACGATCTTCTACCGCCATCTGCAGGAGCTGATCGCCAAGATTTCCTCGGAGAACTATTCGGTCTTCCACAAGGAGGGCACGGCGGACGGTCTGCAAATCTTCGTGCCGCGGAGCCACGCCCATCTGTTGACGATCGGCGACCGGTTCAGCTTCCTGGACGCCAACGAGGTGGTGAAGTACCGCCTGCTTCCCTCGCCCGAGGACGACCCGGCCAAACTGGACGAGATTTCCCGGACTTTCATAGAGTCCCTCGACGGCTTCTACGCCGCCGAGGAAAAGGAACAGTGGGTGCTGAACCTCGAGGCGCTGAACGAGCAACTGGTGCGCTGCCACCAAATCTGGTCGCGCTTCAGCCGCAACCTGTGCCTGGCCGTGCTGGACCGGGTAATCAGCGAGACCATCATCAAGCAGCTGATCCCCGACAAGTTCGAGCCCAAAAACCTGTACTTCCTGCCCGATGCGGTCAAGCTCTGCCTGGGCAAGGCGACGGTGGGCGAAGAATCGGTGCCCTTCACCAAGGTGCTCCAGAGGCCCGAGTTGATTGGCAACATTTTCAAGAACCCCCGGACGGCCAGCACGACCATCGACGATTTCGCGATCGAGGTACACAAAATCAGCCGCGTGTGGGAGGAATTGCGCAGCTATGCCGGCATCATCGACGACATCCAGGACATCATCGAGGGCATGAGCCACGACCGCAGCGAGATGGCGCCGGCGGTCAATTACCAGAAGCACCTCGCCGCCATTCTGAAGATTCTCGACAAGCCGATGCGGGAAATCTCCGAGCACGCCATCCAGGCGCTCCACACCCACGCGAAAAACGCCAAGGACGCGCTGCAGATCCTCTACAACTCACCGGCCTCCAGCAAGCGCAAGCTGCTCAACCGGCTTCAGGCGGAGCTGGAGGAGCGGCGGAGCGACCGGGAGCACACCAAGCTCAACTTCACTGACAGCTTCATCCTGGACAAGCAGGAGGTGCGGGTGAAGCAGATGGTCGAGCGGGACGGAGAGCGCGTGGCGATCACCAGGAAGAAGGAAGTGGAGTTGGAAGCGACCCACCAGACACTGCCGTTGCGCGTCCGCCAGGTGATCAAGGTGCAGGAGTTCATCAACCGCAAAAAGTACATTGTCTTCTCGCTCGAGGGCCAGAAGAAGAAGCAAACCGACTATGTCCTGGAGGCGATCGACACCCTGCTCACCATGCGCGGGAACGGCGTGAACCTTTACGTGGATACCTCCATGATGGACGAGAGCCAGGTGCATCGCCTGGCGACGCGGGTGAAGCCTCACAATTTCTTCAACATGAACGATATCTCGCCCGAGGCGCCTCCCGGAATGAAGGTCAACATCACGATCGATCCGTTGAGCGGCAAGGCGATAAAAATCGCCGAACAGGACTCGCCCGGCGGCGAAGACGGCGCGGCTGCAGCGGCGCCAAAGGTCCAGACGGATATCCGTTCGGCGAACGATCCCAACGTCCGTTACCGCTTCGATCCCGAAGACAAGGCCTTCTACTTTCAAAACGAAGAAGGGGAGATCAAGGCGAACGTGTTCAAAGTCGATATCGGCAAGAGCATTCGCACCGTGATCCTGATGGTGAAGGTGCCCGGCGGCCGCCCGCTGTTCCACGGGCTGCTGGGCAACGAGTTGCTGTTCCCCACCGGCCAGGCACAGCCGCCAACGATCTGTTCGTTCCAGTTCATCGACAAGACGGTGAGCATCGTCAATGAGGGCGGTAAGCCCACCGTGAAGGTCGAACAAGAGAGCGGCGGTTTCCTCGACGAGCTCCGCGACGTCGACTAGGCTCCGCTCGATTAGAGACGCGGCTTCACATTACGTCATCCATCCCTGTGATTCCGCGCGACGTTCCACGCTCTACCGAAGGAGCGGCAAGGAATCCAGCCATTCGTAATTGTCGATCTTTTTCGGTCGGCTGCGCGGCCTTGGGCGGATGGACCCGAAGAATTCGACCTCGATCGGCGGTTGCCGAACGGAGCCCGGACCCCACCTGGCTTAACGAGCGAAACCTAACTGTCGAGTGCCGGATCGGTGCCGGTGCCGAGGCGCCTCCGCGGACCGAATTGCCGTGCCGCCAGTGGCGGATCAACCGCCGGATTGAAGCGCGG
>JAPUJL010000460.1 GCA_027296185.1 SAR324 cluster bacterium
TCCGACGGTGAGATGGTCCGCAACGCTTTCTTCGATCGGGAGTTCGAACCATGAAAATCAAGTACTTCATCGAAACCGACACCCTGTACATCGAATTCCGCGGCACGTCGGTGGCCGAATCGAGGGATCTCGACGAAAACACCATCCTCGATCTGGATGCGCAGGGAGGCATTTGCGCGATCACGGTGGAACACGCGTCGAAGCGGACCGGGATTCCGGAATTCTCATACGAGCAAGTCGCCTCGTGATTCGACCATCGGCGTTGCCGGGCGGCGGAGGGGCCATGGGGCGGACGAATTAGCCGCTCCGACGATTCCGTATCCCGATTCGGCGTGCAGCCATGCGAAAATCCCGTCACCAAAAAACGTCGGGCCAGGGGCTCGATTCGCTGGTGGACATCGTGTCCAATACGGTGGGGATTCTGATCATCCTCGCGGTGTTCATGGCGCTTGTGGCCCAGATGGATCTGCCGGGCAGCGGTTCCACCGAGGAGCCCGAGGTGCCCACGGAGCGGCCGGCGCAACGCATCCTGGTGCCCTGGGCCCACGCCACCACCAAGAACGCCGTCTTCTTCTACCTCAACCGAAACCGGGTGCACGCCCTGGACTTGCCGGCTTTTTACGAGGAGCTGGTGGGCCGTTCGGCCGCCTTGCGCAACGTCCCGCTGCGGGTCGATCTGCCGGGGCTGGAAACCCGGTTCTTTCCCGTCACCAACCATGTCTACTGCCTCGAATTCCGCCCCGAGGCGGGATACGGCGAGTCGGCGATCGAGATGAACGCCCCCGGTTCCGCCTGGCAGAAGGCCCGCGGCCGCCATTCGCCGGAAAGATTTTTCTATTTCTTCTGGGTGACCGGTGATAGCTTCGAAATGTTCCGCGAGCTCCGGAACACCCTTTGGGATCAGGACGTTGAAGTAGGCTGGAAGCCCGTGCACGAGGAGGCCCCGTTGGAGATTTGCAACGGGTTCGACGGTTCCTCGGCGTTCCAGCCCCAATGACCGCCGGGGGTGCCCCACCCATGACCCGTTCCTCGGAACCTTCCGATCGACCATCGCGGGCCCGCGACCCGGGCTCGTCCGCCGAGGGGCCACCCACGGCCCAGCGCCATTACGGGCGCGGCAACCGCCTGTACGAGGAGAAGGCGTGGGAGCTGGCGCGGCTGGAATGGCGCAACGCCGCTCAGCTCTGGCATCCCGTCCGGGAGGCCGGGCGGGTGCTGCGCAACCGGCTGGCGGGCCTGCGGGCGGTGCTGGCCTTGGTGGCGACGGTGATCGGGATCTACTACCTGATCTTCACCTTCTTTCCGCGGGATCCCTTCGAACTGCTCATGGCGGGCGCGAGATTCCAGGATTCCCGCAGTTGGTGGGAGGAGTTTCTCGATTCGGGACGCCCCGGCCCCGGAAGCGGCCACAAGATGGGCATCCGGGAGTGGTGGGACCGCTTCAGCGACCGTTTCAGCTGGGGCGACGAAGAACGGCCGGCTCAGCGGGAGCGCTTCCGCCCCACCATCGACGAGCGGTGGGCCGATCTCCTGCGGCGCTATGGGCGGTGGGGGCCGCTCGTTGGGACGGACCTGGATTTCCACATCGTGGCGGGTTACGGCCTCACCACCCTCGGCGATTTCGAGCGGGCGGTGGAAATTCTCCAGGAGGGCATCGCCTCGGCCCCCGACGACCGGCGGCTGGGGGAGCTGTACCAGGCGCTGGCCACCACCTACTATTTCCAGGGCTACCAGCTCCAGAAGGACCGGCTGGCCACGTACGACCTGAAGTTGGTGCGGCTTTCCGCCGAGGCTTACGAGAAATCTATCCGCTACAGCCCGCAAATCCTCTCCTTCGGCAACTTGGGCTGGGCCTACTATCTACTGGGAGATTACCGCCGGGCCGAGCGGTACAGCCTGCGGGCGCTCTCCTACGACGAGACCCTGGAATACGTGCGGCTCAACCTGGGGCTGATCAACCTGGTACAGGAGCGGCACAAGCGCGCCTTCGTGGCCTACCGGCACGTGGCGCTGCAACGGCCGGCAGGGGACGTGTACCTGGGAGGGATCAACGACCTGCGCGAGTTACTGCGCGACAATCCGGGGCGCTATCCATTCGCCCACCTGATGATCGGCTACCTCAACCTGCACAAGGGGGATCTGCCGGAAGCGCGGCGCCACCTTCGCGAGTACCTGAACCGCCCCACCGCGGGTGACCTTTGGCGGCAACTGGCCCAGCGATGGCTGGTCAGCCCCGTCTCGGCCCTGGAGTTCTGAGCATGCATCACGTCGCGTTGGCCATCAGCCCCGCCATCGCCCTGATCTGGTTTCTATACGTCCGCAACGCGTACCGCCCCGAACGCAAGACTCTCGTGGCCGTCCTGTTCGTGGGCGGCGCGGCCTCCACCGGGTTGGCGCTGATCCTGAACCACTTGGTGGAGAAGTATTCCAGCCTGTGGGCGGGTGCGCCGGAGTTGAGCCACCGCCTGCTTTATTGGATCGGCGGGATCGGGCTCAACGAGGAATTCGCCAAGATGGTGGTGTTGCTGATCGTGCTGTTCCCACGGCGGGATTTCCGCATGCCGTACCAGGGGCTGCTCGGCGCCGCCACGGTGGCGATGGGGTTCGCGGCGGTGGAGAACCTGGTCTACCTGGAGCGTTACGGCACCGCGACGCTGCTGGTACGTTCCCTGCTGACCGTTCCGGCCCATGCTTTCTTCACCATCCCCATGGGCATCCTGATGGCTTATGCCAAGCAGGCGCCCACTGCCCGCCGAAAATACCTGCTGCTGTTGGCGGGGCTGGGCGCCTCGGCGCTGCTCCACGGCACCTACGACGCGTGGCTGTCGTTCCCCTCCGATTGGCTGAATGCGGTGGCCTACGTACAGGTCGCACTGATGGGGATGTTGACCTTCCGGCTCATGCGCTTCGCCAACCGCTCAGCGGTTCCCCGGAGCGCACCGGCGCGATGATCACGCTGGAGGAAGCGCAACGGGCGACGGAGGGCCGCTGGGTACGCTGTCCGCTCCCTCCCGCAACGCCACTGCGGGGCGGGGCCTTCGACACCCGCACCCTGGGCGGGGCGGAGATCTTCTTCGCCCTGACGGGTGAGAACGGGGACGGTCATCGCTATCTCGCGGATTTAGCGGGAAGTTCGGTGCGCCTGGCCGTGGTAGAGCGGGAGGCGGACTGCGGCGGCTTCGAGGGGGCCGTGCTGCGGGTGGGGAACACCCGCACCGCACTGGCGGCCCTGGCTCGTTCCCTGGTGGACCGGTACCGCCCCTGGGTGGTGGCGGTGACCGGCAGCTTCGGCAAAACCACCGCCAAGGAAACGATCGCCCATGTGCTGGCCGGCGGCCGCCCGGTGCTCAAGACCCGGGGCAGCTTCAACAACGAGATCGGGGTGCCGCTCTCCCTGTTGGATTTGGACGGCAGCCAGGACACGGCGGTGCTGGAGTTCGCCGCGCGCCACCCGGGGGATATCGACCTGCTGGGCAGCATCGCCCCGCCCGACGTGGCGCTCCTGCTCAACGTGGGCCGGGCGCACGTGGCGGTGTTCGGCTCCCTGGAGGAAACCTACCGGGCCAAGGGCGAGATCTTCAATCACCTCCGTCCGGGCGGCCTGGCCATCGTGGGCGCCGAAGACCCACGCCTGCGGGAAATGGCGCCGGGAGGACGCACCCTCACCATCGGCCGCGAGCGGGGCGATTTCCACGCCGAGGAAATCGTCGTGGACGACCGGGGGCGGCAGCGCTTCATCGCCGTCCACGGGGAGACGCGGCTCGCCATGCGCGCTGGGTTCCCGGGACCCCACGCCGTTTATCCGCTGCTGGCCGCCTGGGCCATTGCCCGCGAGGGGGGGCTGCCCGACGAGACGGTGGCCGAGCGGGCGGCGGCGGATCCGGCCCTACAGGGCCGCGCCCAATCGCTTACCGCGCCGGGCGGCGCCACGATCGTCGACGACTCCTACAACGCCAGCCCGGAGACCGTGCTGAACCTCATCGAGACGCTGGCCTCCATCGCCGCGGAGCGGCGGGTACTCGTCCTGGGCCACCTCAGCGAGCTGGAGGAGGGGCTGGCCGAATCGGTGCGGGAAATCGGCCGGGGTCTGCACCCGCCCCTCGACGAGCTGTGGGTGCACGACCCGGAGCGCCCGGAGACCGCCGGTCAGTTTCAGGCCGTGGCACAGGGGGTGACGGTGCGCGATCTGCCGGAGCTGCCGGAGCTGATCGCGGCCCTCCACGCCGCGGACCGGC
>JAPUJL010000461.1 GCA_027296185.1 SAR324 cluster bacterium
CTCACCGTGCTGATGGCCGAGCAGAACTTCAATCAGGCCACGAAGATCGCCGACCGCGGCTACATCATCGTCGAGGGGCGCATCGCGTTCGCCGGCAGCAAGGCGGAACTCCAGGAGCACCAGCTCGTCAAATGGTTCTACCTGGGCACCGAATAGCCCCGGCGCCGGGAACCGTTCAGCCGGCCCATCGCTTCCGCCCAGGTCGATTTACCGGAGCCCGTCCCCCCGCCCTAGCCGCGAATTTTTCCTTCCAAGTTCCAGACCCCTTGACTATACTCCACGACTATACCCCCATAGGGGCGGCGCCAGCCCCGATGGGGCGCCGGCTACTGGAGCGGGCCTCGGCTGCCGGGAATCGCCCGCGGCCGCCGGTCCGGGTGGGGGAGGAGCGTCGATTTCGAATACCCTAGGGGCGCATGGAGGTTCACGATGCCCATTGAGAAAATGGACCATTACGCGATCCGCACCGACAACCTCGAGCCGACGCGCGACTTTTACCGCGACGTGATCGGCTTCACGGAAGGCCCGCGGCCCGACTTCGGATTTCCCGGCCACTGGCTCTACCTGAACGACGTGCCGGTGATCCATCTGATATTTTACGATCACAACGCGGACGGATCGAAGTTCGACGGCATCATGGGCCGGCGGGACAAATATGCCAACGACGGCACCGGCTCCATCGACCATGTGGCGTTCCGCGCCACGGATTTCGAGGGCATGCGGGAGCGGTTCAAGAGCCTCAACGTGAAGACGAAGGAAAACTACATCCCCGACTTCGACCTCAATCAAATCTTCATCGACGACCCCAACGGCGTGACCGTCGAATTGAATTTCTTCGGCAGCGGCGGCGGCTTCAAGTAAGTCTGCACCGCTCGATTCCCGGACTTGGCGCCCGGTTTCGGGCGTGCCGGCCGGCCGCGGCGGGCAATCCCCAGACCCGGGGGCGAGGGAGCGCGAACCCGCGCGGATTCCGCACCCCGGGCCAGCATCGCCGCTGCCGCACCTTTCCGAACCGGAACAATGACCGCTTCCTCCGAGCCGGAAGACTCCGGCGCACCGCCGTTCGACCCGGAAGACTACCGGCGCACCCTCGGCTGTTTCGCCACGGGCGTGACCATCATCACGACGCGCCAGCTGAACGGCGAGTGCGCGGGCTTGACGGTCAACTCGTTCAATTCAGTGTCCCTGGACCCGCCGCTGGTGCTGTGGAGCCTCTCGCTGTTTTCCCAGAGCCTGCTGGCGTTCCAGGAGGCCAGCCATTTCGCGGTGAACATTCTGGCGGTGGATCAGGTGGAACTGTCCAACCGCTTCGCGACCCGGCGTGACGATAAGTTCGACGGGCTCGAATACACCCTGGACGAGTGCGGGGTACCCCTGCTCGCGGGATGTGCGGCACACTTGGTGTGCCGGCAGCAATACCGCCATTACGGCGGCGACCACATCATCTTCATCGGCCGCGTGGCGAGCTTCGCGCGCACCGACCGGGAGCCGCTGGTGTTTTGCCAGGGAGACTACAGGGTCGCGCGGCCCCTCCCGCCCGACAAGCTGCCAGGGGGTTCCAAATAATCTCCCGCCTGCCGGCCTCCGCGGACTGTCCTTTGCGGACGGGTCTTTCCAAAACCCGTGCAGGCCGATCCGCGGGGGAGGAGCACCCCCCGGATCGCCCAGGCGCGGGACTCCACCGCAACCCATCCGCTTCAACGCCCAGTCGATCGAACCTTGAACGGACCCCATGAAGGCCGGAATCTTCCTCACCAACCAGCAGTACCTGGACACCGACATGGTGAGCGCCCTGGACGACCAGATCGCCATGGTGCATCTGGCGCGGGACCGGGGCTGGGATTCCCTCTTTTCCGGGCAGCACTACCTCAACGAGGGCAACAACAAGCAACTGCAGATCGTGCCGTTCCTGGCCCGGCTGATGGCCGAGGCGGGGGAGATGACCACCGGCCTGGGCGTGTTGCTGATCAACCTGCACAACCCGGTGTACGTGGCCGAGACCGTCGCCACCCTGGACACGATCGCCCGGGGCAATTTCGTCTTCGGCGTGGGGCTGGGCTACCGCGGCGTGGAGTTCGATGCCTTCCGCGTGCCCAAGGGCAGCCGGGTGGCGCGCTTCGAGGAGTGCCTCGATCTCGTCCGGCGGCTCTTGAGCGGGGAGGCGGTCACTCACGAGAGCGATGTGTGCAAGCTGGACGGCGTGCGGATGAACATTCGACCCGTGCAGCGGCCCGCGCCGCCGGTGTGGATCGCCGCCAACAGCGACGCGGCCGTGCGCCGCGCGGCGCGGCTGGGGGACGCCTGGTTCGTCAATCCCCACTCGACCATGGGCACCATCCGGCGGCAGATGGAGCTGTACCGAACCGAGCTGGAGGCCGCGGGCAAGCCGTTTCCCAAGGAGCTGCCGGTGATCAAGGAGATCTTCTGCGCCAAGGACCGCGCCACGGCCCTGGAGCTGGCGGGCCCCTACCTCGCCGGGAAGTACAAGGACTACGCCAGCTGGGGCCAGGACGACGCCATGCCGGAGGACGAGACCTTCGACCAGTCCTTCGACGACCTGATCCGGGGACGCTTCGTGCTGGGCTCGCCCGAGGAGTGCTACGAGCAGTTGCGGCCGTTCTGGGAGGAGGTGGGGGCCAACCACCTCGTCTTCCGCACCCACTGGGCCGGGATGCCCCTCGCCACGGCCCTGCACAGCATGCGGATGATCTCCGACGAGCTGCTGCCCGCGCTGCGGAAGGTCTGATACCAAGTGGCATTGCAACAATGGTGAA
>JAPUJL010000462.1 GCA_027296185.1 SAR324 cluster bacterium
GGAACGGTGCGGCCGTCGGCGGCCGGCGACCTGCGGGCCGTTCCGCGCGGTGCGTCGGCCGGCCCTCGGGCAAGGGAGCGGGCCAGCTCGCGGTAGGTGTTGGCGTGCACCTCGACCGTCTCCTCGATGGGCACGCCGTAGCCCCCGCCGAGGGTCACCACCACCGGAACGCCGTGCTCCCGGCACAGGGCGAACACCCGCCCGTCGCGGCGGCGCAGCCCCTCCCGGGTCAGGGCCAGCCGGCCCAGCCGGTCCGCCGCCAGGGGATCGGCGCCCGCCTGATAGAACACCAAATCCGGTGCGAACCGGGCGAAGATTTCGGTCAGCGGTCCCTCGATTGCGGCGAGATAGGCTGCGTCGTCCGTCCCGTCGGGCAGGGCGACGTCCCGGTCGCTGCGCTCCTTGCGGTAGGGCCAGTTCGAGGCGCCATGCACGGACAGCGTGAACACACTGGCGTCGCCGGCGAAGATGGCCGCGTTGCCGTTGCCCTGGTGCACGTCCAGGTCGACGATGGCGATGCGCCCCGCGAGGCGCTGATGCTGGACATAGCGCGCGGCAACCGCGATGTCGTTGAGCACGCAATAGCCGCTGGCGCGGTCCGCGTAGGCGTGGTGCGTCCCGCCGCCCAGGTTTCCCGCCGCGCCGTGGCGCAGGGCGCTCAGCGCCGCCTGCACCGTGCCGTGGACGGCGGTGCGGGCGCGCTCGACCAGCCCCGGAGAAAAGGGCAGCCCGATCTCCCGCTTGGCCGCCTTGGACAGGGTGTCCTGCCGGAGGGCGTTCAGGTAGCCCGGCTCGTGCACCAGGGCCAGGAGTTCCCAATCCTCCGGCTCCGCCCGGCGCACTCGATCGGGCGAGAGGGTTCCCTCCGCCACCAGCCGTTCGCGCACGAGGCGGAACCGATGCCGTGGATAGCGGTGCCGCGGCGGCAAGGGCAGCACCACGTGATCGTAGCTCCAGCAGACGACACGGCCGGGCAGGGGCGGATGGTTTTCCGGAGCGGCCGGCATGGCTGGGTCGAGCTCCCTGCGATCTCCCCCGGACCCGGCCGGGGAACCGTCCCCGGGGCGGTTGGGCGTCATTCCCCGTCGGCCTCGAGCCGCCCCTCGAGGCGCATGAACACCCCCGGCCGGCCCTCCGGCGCGGAGGGGGCGCCGGCCTGGTAGATCCCGCCCAGGAACAGGGTCTCCCCGTCCCGCCGCCGCAGATCGCCCTCCACCCGGTAGGCTTCTCCCGCGAAGAAGGGCTTGTGGAAGATGATTTCCGCGCGGGTCACCGCGTGGTCCGCGGGGGCGATTCCCGCGGCGGACAGGAGCCGCTGCTGATGGTTCTCCACGTCCGCGATGTACTCGTTCAGGTTGACGTGCTGATTGATATCCGTGTTGGGAATGCCCCACACGGATTCGTGGGGCGGCACCTGCCCGGCCGGCCCGGAGAACCCTTCGGGAATATGGGCCATGAGCTGCCAGGTGGGATACGGTCCCTCCCAGGGCCGCTCGCGCAGGAGCCGGTACTTCTCCGGCAACTCCTGCACATCCCGTTCTCCCGGCGGCGCCAGGGGCCGGGTCAGCACCTGCACGATGCGCCCGTTGCCCACATGGGCGATCTCCGCCTCGCCTTCGCCGGGGCTCATGTCCTCCGCCCTCGCCTCGCTCCGCGGACCCGAGAGCGCGAACCGCCAATCGAGCAGCAGCCGTTCCACGCGCGGTGCCCCTGGCGCCGCACCCTCGGCGGGCGGGCGGTAGCGGTACATCCGGCCCTCGTAGGCCGATTGCAGTGGCCGGCCATGCCACAGAGGCGTGGGCGCCGGCTCGAAGACCAGATAAAACATGATCGGGTAGATGCCCTCCTGGCGCATCTGGAACAAATCCAACGACTGAGCCAGCGCCCGGAAGGCCGGCGCCATGCAGATTTCCACGTAGGAGCGCACCTTGAGCCGGAAGCGCTGGTCCAGGTCCGGAAAGCCGGGGGTGACCTCCCCCGATCCGGTGAGCGCATCGAGCAATGTTCGTTCGGTCATCGTCCGGCGAGTTAGGATGCGGCGAGTTCGGGTGCGGCAATCGGTTGCCATTCGCGGCGCTCCGCTACCTGGGCGGGCGTGCTGAAGTCCACCCGGTTGTACGCGATCCGCCGGGGAGCGTCAAAAGTCGGCCCGGTGGTTCCGGGTACCGCTGCCCATCATTTGGGTCGACAAGGGCTTCTTCAAGTGATTGGATTCGGTGATGCGGGAGGCCGGGTTCCTGGCGGGAGCGATTCTCTGCGCCGTGCTCGGCTTTCAGTCCATTGCCGGCCGCTGGGCTGTCTGGCCGCGGAGGAGCGGTGCCGGCTAGCCGCGGCGTAGCGGAACCGGCTAGCCGGTTTTGGGGGCGTGAGCCGGAAGAGGCCGGGCCGCCACCGGTTTCGCTGCATGCGACTCCAATCGAACAAGGCCAATCGAACAAGGCCAATCGAACGAGAAAGGTGCCCCATGAACCTGAATGCCCTCAAGAAAGCCGCACTACCGATCCTGATCCTGCTGGTGATCGCCTTCGGCCTCTCCGCCTGTCCGGGCAAGCGCATGGACAGCGGCTCCTCGTCGCAGCCCTCGGGCAGGGATTATTAGGCGGCATCGAGTGCGCGTGCTCGAATCTCCCCAACGTTGAGTCAACGCCTCGACCGTTCGGAGTCCAGCGTAATACGGGTGCAGGGGTGTCCCACCCCTGCCGGGGATGCAAGGGGCGGAGCCGCTTGTCAACGAATCGGATTTTCCCCCGCTTGCGCGATACCCTCGCTTTTTCGCCGCGGGCCTAATCGCTTTCGCCCACGACGATGCGGTTGCGCAGGGTGGTCTCCCGGGCGGCGAGGACGGCGCCCGCCCACTGCTCAAGTTGATCGAGCCGCTCCTCGAGGGTGGGCGCCCCGCTCTCCGGCGGTGGCGCCAGGGCCTGGTTCACCACGAAGCGCAGGGTGCCGGGCGGATCGAGCAACATCTCCGTCAGCGCGCGCAGGCCCTCGGCGCCCGCGCGGCGCTGGATGCAGCCCAACAGATGCACCAGGTGGAAGTGTCCCGGCCCGCGGCCGATGGCCCGGGTCACCGCCTGTTCCATGGCCCGCTCGTACTTCTTGGCGTCGAAGCGGGGCAGCAGGGCGGGTTGGGCCGCCAGCGCCTCTCCGGTCACGCGGAACGACACGAAATAGCTCCAGGCGCGGGAGAAGGCCTCCACCGGAAACCGGGGCCTGGCCTCCCCTGCGTCCGAGGGCGCGGCCTCGACGCTGTCCAGCACGATGCCCAGCCGCGCGTTCATCGAGCGCAAGAGGGGCCGACGGAAATTGAAGTTGTGCACCGCGCTCTTCAGGGATCGGTGCCGCGCCCCCTTCAGAAAAGCCTCGTTCCGTCCCCGCTCCCGGGCCTGGAACCAGGTGCGCAGATCCAGCAGCGCCGTGTAGAGCCGTTGATAGAGCGACTGGGAGAGCTTGCGCTGCAGGGCCCGGAAGGCCTTTTCCGGATTGGCCGCGGGGGGCATGCGCTGCAGCAGGGTGTGCACCTCGAAGGGGAACGCGGCGAGCTGGGCTTCCAGTTCCTCGCTCAAGCGGGCACCGGGGATCAGGTAGGGCCGGGCCAGCTTCTCCCGCCGCAACTCGGTCAGATAGCCCTCGATCTGTTCCTCGGCCAGGGGAGACAGGCCGCCCTCCAGCCCGTCCAGCGCCTGGAAGGATTCGACCGCGGTGCCCAGGATTTCCAACTGGTGCTCCAGCCGCAGCTTGGCGGCGCGCAGGTAGTGCCGCGGATTGCGCTCCTTGAGGATGAGGTAGTCCGGCGCCTCCTCGGGCGGGAGGAAGTTGACTTGCCGGTTGAGGGCAGCGGCGGCCTCGACCGCCTCGGCCACCCCCCGCTCCAGATCGGCGAGCAGCCCCTCGAGGAATTTGCCGTAGGCGGCCTCGATCGGCGCTTGCCGCTCGGGGGAGAGCTTGTGCCGCTCCCATTCGTCGGCCGCCTCCTGCAAAAACGCCTTGCGCACCTTGTCCGGCAGGCGCTTGACGCTCATCCCGATCCGCTTGCCGTAGTCCGCCAGCGCTTCCTCCAGCGCCGGCACCGTGACGTCCAGCTCGCTCAGCAGCGCGATCTGATCCTCCAGCGCCGCG
>JAPUJL010000463.1 GCA_027296185.1 SAR324 cluster bacterium
ATCTTCTTGCCCTCCAGGATTTCGCGCATGGGGGTGAATTTCATGCGCACGGTATCCTCGCGCTTCTCCCCCTCGATGAAGCTGCGGCCAACGTACCGGTTGCGGATCAGGCCGCTCATCACGGGCAGGCCCAGGTGGAACCCGAAGGAGTTGCCCGCCGCCGTGGCGGTCTCCGGCACGGAGACCACCAGGAAATCGTCCCGTTCCTGCAGGGATTCCATGGCCGCCAGCTCGCGGCCGATGGCGTGGCGCACCTTGTACACCGAACGCCCTTCCAGGCTCGAGGCCAGGTTGGCGAAGTAGATCCACTCGAAGTAGCAGTGGGCGCGCCGCTCGGCGGGCCAGTACCGCTCGACCCGATAGCCGTCCTTGTTCGCCACGATCAGCTCCCCGGGCTCCAGGTCCTTGTGCTCGATCCCCATGTTGGTCAGCACGACGCTCTCCGAGGCTACGACCAGCAAGCCGTCGCGCTCGCCGTAACACATGGGTTTGATGCCCAGCGGATCCCGTACCACCACCAGGTCGCCGATCGCGTTGATGAACGAGATGTTGTAGGCGCCGTCGAAAATCCGGGCCAAGTTGGCGAAGAGCTCGGTGAATTTGGGCGGATCGTCTCCCCGCAGCTCGCGGTTGATGAAGTGCATCATCACCTCCGTGTCCGCGTGGTAGGTGATGTGATAGCCGCTCGCATCCAGTTGTTGGGTCAATTCGTGATAGTTCGCCAGGTTGCCGTTGAAGCCGATGGCGAACCACTTCCACATGCGCCCATGCACCCGCTCGAAGGGCTGTGCCTGATCGCTGTCCCGCGCCCCGCTGGTGGCGTAGCGGGTGTGGCCGATGGCCGCGACGCCGGCGTACTCCTCGATCAGCCGGTCGAACTTGTGGGGCTGGTTGACGTGGAACACTTCCTGGACGGAGCCCACGTCCTTGTGGGTCTGGAGGATTCGGTCCCGATCCGGATTGTAGGAGGTGAGGCCCGCGCTGAGCTGTCCGCGGTTCTGAAGGTCGATCAGCGCACGGATAACGACGGGAGCGACGTTCTGGCCCGGCCTGCCGTTACCCATCTGGTACACGGCGACGACGCCGCACTCCTCTTTCAGCCGATCCATCGCAGCCTGAGCTCGCAAGGGGAAGGGGGGAACACTTGCATGCTACCCGCTTCGGGGATTGTCTTCAACAGCGGCGATGGGGCCGGCGGCGGGCCGCTTTACTCGATCGCCTCGACTCTTCACGCGCTGCCCGTTAACCCGGTGCCCCATTAGCCGCGGCACGGGCACGGCGGCGGCGGCCCCGCGGGGCCGCGGTGGGGATTCCGGTCAAAAGACCTCGGTCAGCAGATATTCGTAGGCTTCCTGGATTTGGAGGAAGTCCTGCACGGTGCCGCCCTGGTCGGGGTGGCGCTGCTTCACCATCTCCCGGTAGGCCGACTTGACCTGGCTTAGCGAGGCGGTCAGGGTCAGCCCGAGGGTAGCGAAGTGGGACTCGCGCACGTGCCGCCGATGGTTGAACCCGCCCTCCTCCCGTGCCGCGCCCCGCGACCAGCGGAACCCCTCCTCCCACGCGCGGTGGTTGGTACGCTGCTCGAATTCGGCCTTGGAGACGTAGACCCCCAGGCGCCGGGCCTCGGCTGTCATCTGCCGCACGAAGGCAATCAGGCGCGCCTCGAACTCCTCCAGTTCCTGCGGCGGCTCCCGCCAGAAGGCCTCCTGGGCCGCCTGATCCAGCAAGTGCCGGGCCGTGGCCTTGAGGTAGCCCGAATCGAACTGATCGTAGATCACCCGACGCTGCTCGGGGGTCAGAGGCTGTGTCTGGATCCGCTGCACCAGCCTGGCCAGCTGGTTGTCGCTCCACGTGTCCTTGGGCGTGAGCTCCTCCCGCATCGGACCGTCGTCCAGGCTGCGGAAGGCCTCCAGGCGGAGCTCGAGAAACTCCTGGAGCATCAGGTGGACCAGCGCCCGGTGCTCTCCGAGGAAAACCAGGCCCGATCCGCGCACCGCGGTGGAATCCCACGCGAATTCGCACGCGTCGAGGACGTCCAGCAACTCCTCGTCCTGCAGGGGCGCGAGGGTCTGGTAGATGGATTCGGAGCGGCTGCGGTCGAAGTGCTGGTACCACTGCCACAGCACCTCGCGGCCGGGCAGCTCGGCATTCAGCAGAAAATGGAGGGAAACCGCGGAGACGTTGCTGTAGTAGAAGTCGCCTTTGTCGTCGACCCGGGTCTTGCCATGGGCGGACTCCAGAAAGTGCAGGATCGCCGCCGTGTAGTCGCCGTCGGCCGCACCGGCCCCGCTGCCGGCTCGGGCGTCATTGCCCCGCCCGGCCTTGGGGTGGCGTTTCGGTTTGGCCTCCTCGCGTATCATGAGCCGTCGTCCGCGCAGGTCCGCGTTACAGTAGGTGCTCCAGGCCGTAATAGAGCCGCTCGAGGGTCATCACCTTCTTCACGGCGAGGAGCACTCCGGGCATGAAGCTTTCGCGGCTGATGGAATCGTGCCGCACCGTCAGGGTCTGGCCCGTGCCGCCCAGGATTACCTCCTGATGGGCCACCAGCCCGGGCAGCCGCACCGAATGGATGCGCACCGGATACTGCGCGGTGCCCCGCGCCCCGGGCGCCAGTTCCTCTTCTTTCACCTTGGGGGCGGGGGCTTCCGCCCGCGCCTCGCCGATCAGTTGCGCCGTCTTGATCGCCGTCCCCGAAGGGGCATCGATTTTCAGGTCGTGGTGCAGCTCGATGATTTCCACGTGAGGCAGATAGCGCGCCGCCTCCGCGGCGAAGCGCATCATCAGCACCGCCCCGATGGCGAAGTTGGGGGCGACCAATCCGCCCAATCGCCGCTCGGCACACATCGTCTCCAGCTCGGCCACCTGCTCGGGGGTGAAGCCCGAGGTGCCCACCACGGGCCGGGCACCGGCCGCGACGATGGTGCGGGCGTTCTCGAAACCCGCTCCGGCGGTGGTGAAATCGACGACGACCTCAGCCTGCTGCTGGGCGATGGCTCCGGCCAGGTCATCGCCCAGGTCGGTCGCGCCGGCCAGGTCGAGTTCCGGATCGCCTTCGACCGCCCGCAGGCATTCCTGGCCCATGCGGCCCTTAGCGCCATTGACCAACACTCGAATCGTCATCTGGCCGGGTTCCCGCCGCCGGGAAATTGCCGCCCGTGCGATATGCCTTCCCGTGACCGGAGCGGGGCCGCTACTGCCGCTCGGAATCGACTTCGCACGTGGCGTCGATTCCCCCGCGCGTGTTGTAGACGGTTTTCACACAAAGCTTTTGGGGTTGCAACAGATTGCGGAGATCCTCGTAAATGCGCGCCGTGACGGCTTCTTGGAAGATTCCGACGTTGCGGAAGGAGACCAGATAGTACTTGAGGGATTTCAGTTCGACGATCGTTTCCGCGGGAACGTATTCGATGCGGAGGGAGGCGTAATCGGGCAGGCCGGAATAGGGGCAGACGGCGGAGAACTCCTGGGTCTCGTAGACGACCGTCTGGGCCGGACCCTCGTAAGGAAAGGTTTCGAGCAACCCGGTGGCGATCTTGTCCTCGGTTTCGAATTCGAGGACGCGCCCCTCTGCGTAGGCCGTGTCCGTAGGGTCCATGGGATTCAGTTGGCCATGATGTTGTAGCCGCAATCCACGTAGATCGACTGGCCCGTGATGGCCGAAGCGCCCGAACTGAGCAGAAACGCCGTCGTCTGGGCGATCTCTTCCACCGTCACGTTGCGCTGGAGGGCGGAGTGCTCGCCCGCGACCTTCAGCATGTCGCCGAATTGCTTGACACCCGAGGAGGACAAGGTACGGATCGCGCCGGCAGACACGGCGTTGATGCGGATGTTGTCCGGCCCCAGCTCCCGCGCCAGGTAGCGGATCGCCGATTCCAGCGCC
This sequence comes from SAR324 cluster bacterium, assembly GCA_027296185.1. GTDB lineage: Bacteria > SAR324 > SAR324 > SAR324 > JACQKK01 > JAPUJL01. The sequence continues at coordinate 3,881 of JAPUJL010000463.1, forward strand.
GCCTTGGCGGGGCCCATCACGTGATAATTGGGTACCGCCAGCACGGAGCCGATGAAGCTCATCACGGCGATGCTCCCGCCACCGTTGGCGCGCATGAGCCGCGACCCTTCCCGGACGATGGGCAACAGCGAATACGCGCTCACGTCCAGGGCCAGGTTCCAGCCCTCGCGGGAGGTTTGAGAGAAAGGTCTCGTCAGTTCGTCGCGGTCGGCGAAGGCCACCGAGTGCACGAGAAAGTCAAGGCCGCCCCAGGCCTGCTCCAGGTTGGCGAAGAGGCGCACCACGTCCCCGTCCTCCCGAACGTCGAGGGGATGAATCTGGGTGACGTTCATTTGGTCGGCGAATCCGCGGACGTGCGCCTCGAAGCGGCCCTTGGGGTCCGGTCCGTAGGTCAGGCACAATTCGGCCCCCAGCGCATCCAGTTGCCGCGCCACGGCCAGGGCGATGCTGCGCTGGTTGGCCACACCCAGCACCAGTCCCTTCTTCCCGTCGAATCCGATCATTCTCGCTCCACGCAAATCGCAACACGAGCCGAACGGCTCGCCCGCCTGAGATTCCAGGCTTTATCCTATTCATTCCATGGTGCCACGGGGCCGCGCTGCGTCAATTCCAACTGGGGCGCAGCAGCGAAGACCAAGGAAACGTGTGCCAGGGGGCGTTTTCCGCCACGATGCGGGTGATAGCGGCCGCCGTGCCCGGCCAATGCCGCATGCCCCACACCAGTGCTTCCGATCCGAAGGGTGAGGTCACCAGAGACCGGAACACCGTATCAAATAGCGCGTAGTGGCGGAAGAGCCCGGCACGCCAGGCTTCGAACGCATTCTCGGCCTCGGGCCGCCCCGCTGGACAGTCCAGGATCGCGGCGACGGCCCGGGCGGCCTCGCGGGCGGTGGCCAGGGCGAAGGAGACGCCCGTGCCCAGGCAGGGATCGATGCCGCCCCCCGCGTCGCCCACGGCGAGCATCCCGCCGGCGGTGAAGCGCTCTGGAACGAACAATGGGTGGTGCCACGCCAGGGGGCGCGAAGCCGGACGGGCGCCTGCAAAGAGGGACGCGAAGGGCGTGGACGCCAGGAATCCCGGGTAGTCGGTGACGATGCGGCGGTAGGCGGCCCGGTCGCACATGGTGGTGGCCAGCAGTTCCCCCTCGCTCACCGGCGTCACGTAGACGTCCCACGGCGAAAACAGCCCCACCCGCACCCATTCCATCTCCAAGGGCCGCGGCAGCGCGAAGTGCAGCCGCAACCCCATGCGGTAGCCGCGCTCGTGAAAGCGCATCCCCGCCTTGCGGAGCAGGCTGGAGCGGGCGCCGTCCGCCGCCACCACCGCGTCGCCGCGATATCGGCCCAGCCGTCCCTCGAGGCCGACGATCCGTCCCTTCTCCCAGACCGGCCCGGTGAGATCGTCGCGCACGGCGGTGACGGTGGGCCGATCCCGCACCGTCCCCTGGAGGGCCTCGACCAGCGTGGTGCGGCGGATACCCCGGCCGTTCCGCCCGGGCCGGAAAGGAACCCGCGCCACGGTGCGGGCGGTGTGGAACTCCAGGCCCTGGAAGTCGTGTCCCGGGATAGACTCCGGCTCCAGGCCCAACTCCCGCAAAACCGCCACGCCCATGGGCATGATGCCCTCGCCGCACACGCGGTCCCGGGGCGGCGGCGCCTTGTCCACCAGCACCACCGAGCGGCCTTCCCGGGCCAGGAGGCCGGCCAGGGCGAGCCCGGCAATCCCCGCCCCACCGATCACGACGTCGGCGTCCCGGTTCATGGCGTGACGGGGGGGTGCGTTGACGGCATGGGGCCCACGGGAATTAAGTGCTTCGAATTTGCGGGGGCGCGTCTCCGGCACCTCGGAGCGGTGCCATACCGCGCCGGCTGCTGCAGCATTTCCATCGGACCGGGCATTCTTTCATGGAATAG
>JAPUJL010000464.1 GCA_027296185.1 SAR324 cluster bacterium
CTTTTGCGGCTGCCGCCTGTGGAAGACGTCTGCGCGGCCGCGCTCAATTTTATCCCGCCTCAGCACATTCAGCAGGGCTCCATCGTGCTCAGCAAACAGCCCGGGCGGAGGAGCTGGACGCGTCCGTGCAGGAGGCCTTCGCGCGCGTGGACGAGCACCCGAAGCAGCGCAAGGAGCCCTAAGGGGCTTCCTGGCCGGCTCCCTGGCGGCTCCCCCCTTCCTCGCCTGCCATCATTCCCGGCGCGCCCCCTGCCGCCGGGTCGGCGTCGCCGTCAATCCCCTCCCAGGCCCCTTCACGAGGCGAGGCCCAACTCCCGTTTTTGCAAGTAGGCGATGGCATCGCGCAGTTCCGCCGCCTGCTCGAACTCGAGGTTCTTGGCGGCGGCCAGCATCTCCTTCTCCAGCTTGCGGATTTGGCGGGGAATGTCCACCTCCACCCGCACCGCGGCGGGCCGCTCGGCCGCTCCCTCGCCGGCGGGCGCCAACTGACCCTCGATAGGCCGCACGGCAGCCTTGGGGACGATCCCGTGTTTCTTGTTGTAGGCCGCCTGCACCTCCCGCCGGCGATCGGTCTCCTCGATGGCCAGGCGCATCGACTCGGTGACGGTGTCCGCGTAGAAGATCACCTGGCCGTTCAGGTTCCGCGCGGCGCGGCCGCAGGTCTGGATCAGCGATCGATGGGAACGCAGGAAACCCTCCTTGTCCGCGTCGAAGATGCCGATCAGCGCCACCTCCGGCAGATCCAGCCCCTCCCGCAGAAGGTTGATGCCCACCAGCACGTCGAAGTGGCCCAGCCGCAAGTCGCGGATGATCTCCGCCCGCTCGAGGGTGTCGATCTCCGAGTGCATGTAGCGCACCCGTACCCCCAACTCCTCGTAGTACCGGGTCAGGTCCTCCGCCATGCGCTTGGTGAGGGTGGTGATGAGCACTCGCTGCTCCGCCTCGACGCAACGGCGGATTTCGGCCAGCATATCGTCCACCTGCCCCGCCACGGGCCGCACCTCGATCTCCGGGTCCAGCAGCCCGGTGGGGCGGATGAGCAATTCCACCTGCCGGTCGTGGGCCTTCTCCAGCTCGTAGGGACCGGGCGTCGCCGACAGGTAGATCGCCTGGTCGATGCGATCCTCGTATTCCTCGAATTTCAGAGGCCGGTTGTCCACCGCGCAGGGCAGCCGGAACCCGTGCTCCACCAGCGTGGACTTGCGGGAGAAATCCCCGAGGGACATCCCCCGCAACTGGGGCAAGGTGACGTGGCTCTCGTCCAGGAACAGCATGCTGTTCTTGGGGAAGTAGTTCAGCAGGGTCGGCGGCGCGCTCCCGGGGGCACGCCGCTGGATGATGCGGCTGTAGTTCTCCACCCCCTTGCAGGTGCCCGTCTCCTCCAGCATCTCGATGTCGTACAGGGTGCGTTGTTCCAGGCGCTGATATTCGAGCAGCTTGTTTTCCGCCTTCAGCTCCGCCAACCGCTCGCGGAGTTCCTCGCGCATGGTGCGGATCGTGTCGGGCAGCTCGTCGGCGGGCGAGACGTAGTGGGTGGCAGGGTAGATCGCCGCCTTGCTCAGCAGTTCCAGCTTCTTGCCTCGCACCGCGTCGATGCGGGAGATGGCCTCGATCTCGTCGCCGAACAGCTCCACCCGGATCGCGTCGTCCGCATCGGCGGGGAAGACTTCAATCACGTCCCCGCGCACCCGAAAGGTACCCCGGTGGAAATCGTAGTCGTTGCGCTGGTATTGAACCGCGACCAGTTTGGCGAGCAGTTCGCCGCGCTCGATCCGGTCGCCCACCTTCAGGTAAATCAGCATGCCCCGGTACGCTTCCGGCGACCCCAGCCCGTAGATGCACGAGACGCTGGCCACGATCACCACGTCCTCCCGCTCGAACAGCGCGCGGGTGGCGGAGAGGCGCATCTTGTCCAACTCGTCGTTGATCGAGGAGTCCTTCTCGATATACGTGTCCGTCGCCGGAACGTAGGCCTCGGGCTGGTAATAATCGTAGTAGCTGACGAAGTACTCGACCGCGTTTTGCGGAAAGTAGGCCTTGAACTCCTGATACAGCTGCGCGGCGAGGGTCTTGTTGTGGGCGATCACCAGCGACGGGCGCTGCAGGCGCTCCATCACGTTGGCCATCACGAACGTCTTGCCCGACCCGGTGATGCCCAGCATCACCTGGTGCGGTTCGCCCGAGCGGAAGCCCTCCACGAGCCGATCCACGGCTTCCCTCTGGGGTTGCACCATCTCGTAGGGTGCCACTAGCTGTAATCGGGGCATCTTGCCGAACCGTGCGGTTGCCTTTGCGGTTGGAGATTGGGGGTCAATTAAAAAGGGTAGCAAATGGCGTTTCCGTTGCCAAAGCCGATCCCATCCCAAATTGGCCGACCGCCGGCTCCACCGCCCGCTCGACCGCCGAGGTCGATGGACGGAACTCGGGACGGCGGCGCGGCGATGCGAAGCGCGGCACCCGATAACGCTGTGCGGAATCTGTGAGAAAGGAAAAAGACGATGCCCTTAGGCCGATAAAAAAAGGAGGGA
>JAPUJL010000465.1 GCA_027296185.1 SAR324 cluster bacterium
GCCGGAGAGGTCGGGTGGAGACGGTTGCGGAAGGGCGCCGGTGCGATGCCGTTCGGAGCTTCCCTGCCCCGCTCACATCCCTGCCATGTTCTCAGACATGCGCTTCGAATATACCCAAACCGCGCCCCAATTTACAATTCCCAACGCACCCCCCGCCCGCTCGCTGTTTCTTCAGGCCGGGGGCGCCCTCCCCCACGCCGCTCCGGAGGAAAAACTGATGTATCCCCACGAGCAGTCGTGTAAAATGGAAAGTCGTCTATATTGCACGATGGACCCGTACCGATCATGGCCATAGGCGGAGGCCGCCAACCCATCAACCAGGGCGATCATGTTCGGGAAGAAAGAAAAAACGGAAGAGTCCGCACCCATCCTCGAGCGCGAGGGGCAGTTCGTCGCCCAGCTGAACAAGCAGGCCTACGACTGGCTGGGGTCGAGCTACACCTATTTCGACAAGATTCGCAATGCTGGTCAGGGCGGCTTGGCGGGCCTCTTTGAGGACCGCAACCTCGAGGAGTTGATGGAGGCCACCCGCTCCGCGCTCAGCATCATCACCAAGACCCTCAAAAACGGCCTGGCGCTGGCCTACAACAGCGTGGTGGATGCGGTCGCCAATGCCGGGGACGCTCCCGAGGGCTGGCCCGACAAGATCGACTCCTCGGACCGCGCCAACCCCCCCCAACTGAGCCCGGAACAGGACGCCCTGATCATGGCGTTCATGCCCCTCAAGTTCCTCAACCTGGCCAAGTCCGTGCGGGACAAGGGCAAGGGCCTGGACCTCTATACCGAGGGGCTGGTCAAGAAGCTCTATTTCAAGGTGATCGGCTACTACAGCGACCCGGCCCACTGGGACCCCGAGCGGCTGGGGTTCAACCTCGCCGGCCTTCCCGAGGACGCGGCGCTGATGGACGTGAACAACAAGCTCAGCGTGATGAAGTCGGATCTGGAGTTGTTCGCCACGGCCTATCAGATCTTCAAGTTCGGCCGCTCCCCGCGCACCGGCGCGGACGCCAGCACGAAGAACGCGTTGGAAAACGCCATGGAGATTACCGACGAGGACATCGTTCGGGACCTCTACTTCCAGCACTTCATCGTGATGGGAATGGAGCAATTCATGTTCCGCTATTTCCTGACCTTGCTGGCGGCCACGAGCAACCCCCGCGCCCTGCGGGCCATCACCGCGGTGTTCGAGCCGGCGCTGGCGAAGGTGACGGAAGTCCGCGTGCAGTTCCAGGGCTCCTTCATGACCGAGCGGGAGAAGGTGCGGGTGCGTCAGCCCTTCCAAGCGTTCGTCAAGGAATTCGAGTCGCGCCCGGTGGTCGAGCAAATCGAGGAGAAGGGGCGCACCGTACGCCACATCAACTATTCGCTTCGCCTGCTGGATGCGACGACATTCGGCCATGCCGCCAAGCTGTCCGAGCGGCACGCCAAGAACTGGGCGGGCTATTTCGAGGCCCACGTGCTGGACTCGGCGCAGAACGAGGTGAGCAAGCCCCTGGTGCTGGAAGTCCTCAACACCCTGGTGCAATCGGCCAAGCTGGAAAACGACGGCAGGCTCAAGGTCGCCGAGTCCCTGCGCGCCTTCGGTGACGACCAGGAGCGGCTGGGGATGCGGCAGGTGAGCCTGAAGAAGAAGAAATACGACGACGCGAAACGCAAGAAAATGGCCCAGTCGCGCAAGTTCAAAGTGCTCGAGCAGTTCGACGTGGCCAAGACCGTCCAGGAGGAGGCCGAGGCGCTGGAGCAGGAAGGCCAAAAGCAAATCGAGGCGATGGAGCAGTCCCTGGCCAAACGCAAGGAGGCCTACGTTCAGCGGGCCCAGCTACTGGAGGAGCAGGCGCAGAGTGGCGGCACCGAATCCTCGGCGCAGAGTGCCGGCGCGGTGTTCCAGGTACTGGCGGGGCTGGACGGCGACAACAGTTTCCAGAACGATTTCGTGGGCTACCTGCTCACCCAGATTCGGGAAGGGAGCGACACCGGCTCCAACGATCTCTACCGGCAGCTCTTCGCCGTGCTCCCCAATCTTTATCCGACGCAGAAGATCATGCTGCGCAAGGCCTTGGAGAGCAAAATCGAGCTGGCCGACGACGAGATGCTCGTATCCGACGAGGAGATGCGGGCCTACCAGGAGCAGATCGTGACCCGGAAGACGGACCTGACCGCGGAGGCGCCGGGGGTGTTCCAGCAGAAGCTCAACCAGGGACAGGTGCGCGCCGACGTCGAAAACCTGCTGGGGGCCGCCATCATGAACCCCAGTCTGCAACTGCTGTTGCAGATTCCCCTCAACGCGCCCAACAAACCGGCGGCCAAGTTGCCCGGCCCGGTGGTGCAGAAGCTGGTGCAGTTGAACGCGCTGATCAATCCCTTCCCCGAAGTGGACCTGATCCTGCCCAACGTGGACGGGACGGCGCCCCCCGCCAAGCGCCTCAACTTCAACCGCCTGTCCAAGGCCCTGGACGATGCGGCCCGGGCCGCGGCGCAAGCCGAAGCCGGCTAGGACCGCTCCCAACCCAGTCAGGACGATTCGAACTCCCCGCTGAGCGACGCCCGCTGTGCGAAGCGCCGCGGATCCGCCCTCCGGGCCCGCTGGCGGCTTCCTATCGGCCCCGGCCGGTACCGTTCCGCGGTCCGTCCCGGTCCAGGCCCACCGCTCAAAGATCGGCCGGCAAGCGGGAGAGCCGCGCCCACTCGCGGTAGCGCCCGCGAAAATCCTGCAACGAGTTGTAGATCTTGGCGAAGTCGGGATATTTGGTCGACTCCTCCGCCAGCACCGCGATGGAGGTTTCCCTGAACTACTGCAGGATCTCGTCGCTCCAGTAGTGAATGTGCACCCCGTTGGACTTCATTTTGTCGAGGGCTTCCCCTTGGGTGGCCTCGCTCAGGGTCAGGCTGCGCAGGGTCAGATCCCGGCAGGCCGTGGCGATGACCAACTGGTGGATCGGGCTGAGCCCCTTCCACCATGGGCTCCCCTTTCCGATCATGAATTCGCGACGGTGCG
>JAPUJL010000466.1 GCA_027296185.1 SAR324 cluster bacterium
AGCCCGAGGGCAAGCGCGCCATGGCCATCCGCGACTTTCTCAACGGCCAGCCCCAGGCCCTCGGCATGCGCCTCATGCCGGAGCGGCCGCCCTGACCGGCACTTCCGGCGGACACGCCGTTCCTCCCGTGGAGTGAGTCCCCATGTCCAGGGGCGGGCTGGAACCGATCCGCTGGCATCGTCGAAAGGCCGGAAGCACTGAACACAGTCACGACGCCCGCATCAACGAGCCGGCCGCCGAAGCCTTGTATTCGCAAATGTTCGGTGCCAGCGCCGCCTCGGTGCGCTTGCACGCGATCGTCTACAACCTCCTCTCCGCGCTGAAGCGCTTGGCCTTACCCGCGGAATGCGGGCTAGCCTTTCCGCCGCTCCCCTGAAATCTTTGCTTGCACCGCGGCACCGAATCTCGTTTAATAACGGTTTTAACTGCTCCCGGACCTTTCGGGTTGGGGAGGTGCGGCGGTGGCCCCGAAAGCAGACGGGAGTGTGGGCATGAACATCCGATTCGACAAGCTGGGAGGGCTGCTCCCGGTGATCGTGCAGGATTCGGAGAGCGGCGAGGTGCTGATGTGCGCCTTCATGAACGAAGAGGCGCTCGCCAAGACCCTGGAGACGGGGCGGATGTACTATTATTCCCGTTCCCGCGGCAAGCTGTGGATGAAGGGGGAAACTTCGGGCCACGTCCAGGAGGTGCAGGAGGTGCTGATCGACTGCGACGAGGACGCTGCGGTATTCAAGATCCGGCAGGTGGGTGGTGCGGCGTGCCACACCGGTTATAAAAGCTGCTTCTACCGGCGGCTGGAGCGCGACGGCAGCCTGACTCAGGTGGCCCAGGAGCGCGTCTTCGACCCCGAGCAGGTTTATGGCGCATGACCCTGAAGCTCGGCATCCCCAAAGGCAGCCTCCAGGACACTACGGTCGAGCTCTTCCGCAAGGCCGGATTCAAGGTCACCATCAGCGGCCGCTCCTACTATCCCACCATCGACGACCCCAATATCGAGCTGACCCTGTTGCGGGCCCAGGAGATGGCCCGCTACGTCGAGCAAGGAATGTTGGACGCCGGCCTCACCGGCTATGATTGGGTGATCGAGAACGGCGCCGACGTGGAAGTGATCGCCGACCTGGTCTATTCCAAGACGGGCTCCGGCAAGGCGCGCTGGGTGCTCGCCGTGCCCCAGGATTCGCCGATCCAGTCGGTCAAGGACCTGGGTGGGAAACGCATCGCCACCGAGGCGGTGAATCTGGCCAAGCGCTACCTGAGCGATCACGGCGTGGAGGCGCTCGTCGAATTTTCCTGGGGCGCCACGGAGGTCAAGCCTCCCCAACTGGCCGATGCCATTGTCGAAATCACGGAGACCGGCTCCTCGCTCCGCGCGAACAATCTGCGCATCGTGGACACTGTCCTCGAAACCAACACCAAGCTCATCGCCAACAAGCAGGCATGGAAAGTCCCCGAAATCCGCCGCAAACTCGAGCAGATCGCCATGTTGCTGGAAGGCGCTATCGCGGCGGAGGACAAGGTGGGCCTGATGATCAACGTGCGCCGCGCCGATTTGGACGCGGTGCTGGGACTGCTGCCCGCGCTGCAAAAACCGACGGTTTCCACCCTCACCGACGGCGACTGGCTGGACGTGATCGTGGTGCTCAACGAGAAGGACGCCCGCGACCTGATCCCGGAATTGAAGCGCATCGGGGCCGAGGGAATCGTGGAGTTTCCCTTGAACAAAGTGATCCTGTGAGCCGGCGCGGCCCGGCGCTTCTCCAGCCTACCGCGCGGGGCCCAGAGTCCTGCCCGGGAACGGGCCGGCGCGGAAGCCGGGCCGCCGCCGCGGCCACCCGACAATAGGGTTGACATTGCAAAGGGTTTTGACAGATTTGTAACCTGGCTTGAAGTGGGCAGCGCTGGGCGTACAGCGCACCGCGAAAGCCGAAGCGCACCGGCGCGACCGGTGATTGGAACTTAAGGACGCCATATGCCATCGGAAGAAAACTTGGAAACGCCTCCTCCCCCCGCCCAAACGGACGACCCGACCTCCACGGTCTTTGTCGAGGAAGACATAAACTTTGCCGAGCTGTACGACCAAAGTCTGACGAACTTCAAGGCGCATCAGATCGTCAAAGGCAAAGTGATCGACATCGGCAAGGACTTCGCCACCGTCGATATCGGCTACAAGTCGGAAGGTCAGATTCCCATCGAGGAATTCCTCGACGAAAACCGCGAATTCACCGTGGAAATCGGAGACGAGGTCGAAGTATTTCTCGAGGCGCTGGAAGATTCCGACGGCATGGTGATTCTCTCCAAGGAGAAAGCCGAGAAGCTCAAAATCTGGGACGAGGTCGGCAAAATCTACGAAAGCGAAGGAGAAGTGGAGGGGATGATTACCTCCCGCATCAAGGGCGGCCTGACGGTGGACATCGGCATCAAGGCGTTCCTTCCCGGCTCGCAAGTGGATCTGCGCCCCGTCCGTAATCTGGACAAGCTGATCGGCGAGCGCTTCCAGTTCAAGATTCTCAAGTACAATCAGCGGCGCGGGAACATCGTCCTCTCCCGCCGGGCCCTGCTGGAGATCGACCGGGAGGCGCGGCGCAAGAAGACACTGGAAATCCTCAAGGAGGGCGTGCTGATCAAGGGCTTCGTCAAGAACATCACCGAGTATGGGGTGTTCATCGACCTGGGCGGCGTGGATGGACTGCTGCACATTACCGACATGACCTGGGGCCGCATCGTCCATCCCTCGCAGATGTTCGCCATCGGCGACGAAGTCGAGGTGATGGTGCTCAAGTTCGATGCCAAGGAGGAGAAGGTCTCCCTGGGGCTCAAGCAGAAGCAGGCCAATCCCTGGGATTCCGTTCCGGAAAAGTACCCCAAGGGGACCCGCATCGAGGGCCGCATCGTCAGCCTGACCGACTACGGTGCCTTCATCGAGCTGGAAGAGGGGGTGGAGGGGCTGATCCACGTATCGGAAATGTCGTGGACCCGGAAGATTCGGAATCCGTCCAAGTTCCTCACGGTCAACCAGACCGTCGAGGCGGTGGTGAAGGATCTGGACGTGGAGCGCAAGCGCATCTCGCTGTCCATGAAGGAGGCCGAGCCCAACCCCTGGAAGACCATCGAGGAACGCTTCCCCGATGGTCTTCCAGGGGTTGGTAAGGTGCGCAACATCACCGACTTCGGCATCTTCGTGGGTCTCGAGGAGGGCATCGACGGCCTGGTGCACATCTCCGATCTGTCCTGGAGCCAGCGGCAGCGCAAGCCCTCGGCCTTCGCCAAAAAGGGCGACGACATTCAGGTGAAGATCCTGCACATCGACCCGGACAAAGAGCGGCTGTCCATGGGGATCAAGCAGTTGAGCGACGACCCCTGGAAGAATCTCGAGGACAAGGTGCAGATCAGCAGCGAGGTGCAGGGCCGCGTCGTGAACGTCACCGATTTCGGCATCTTCGTCGAGGTCCTGGACGGGGTGGAAGGGCTGGTGCACATCTCCGAGATCGACCAGGACATTCCCAAGGAAAACATCGAGAACGTCTACCCGGTGGGGACGTTGATCCGGGCGAAGGTGATCAAGATCGACGTGGACGAACGGCGGCTGGGGTTGACCATCCTCGGGCTCATCGAGCCGCCCCCTTCCGACACCGCCGAGGACGAAACACTGGAAGCGCAAGACGAGAGCGCGGAGACCTCCCCCGATAGCGCCGGCGACGCATCCGCGGAGGAAGCTTCCGCGGCGTCCGACAGCGGAGATGCCGAAGCGAGCGACACAGCCGCCGATTCCGGCGGTGGGGACGAACCCGCGGAGGAAGCTGCCGCGGCGCCCGGCAGCGGAGATGCCGAAGCGCGCGACCGAGCCGCCGATTCCGGCGCTGGGGACGCACCCGCG
>JAPUJL010000467.1 GCA_027296185.1 SAR324 cluster bacterium
GGCCAACATCCTCGCCCCCGTCGACACCCAATGCCAATGGCTGCGGGAGCTGGGCTTCGCCCACGTAGACTGCTACCTGAAAATATTCGAGCTGGCCCTCTTCGGCGGCGTGCGGCCGGGCTAAAGGCGGCCTCACCCCGAGGGCGTCGGTAGATCGATTTAGCGGAAGTCGCACTCCCCTCCCCAGATTCCCGTGCTAGACTTTGGGGGTGGGAAATGGTTCCCGGCGCCTCGCCGTTTGTGGGCTGGCCCGGCTCCCGCGATGCGCCCGGACCCCGAACCTCCGATTCGCCGTCGACCGATGCGCCGTCCCCGCTCGATCATCGCCAAGAAGGGCCACCTCATCCGGCGGGGGATGCAGACCGCGGCGATGGGGATCGACACCTACTTCGGCTTCTTCGCCGAGTCGATCTTCAAGGCGATCCAGGCCTCGATCACCCAACAGACGCTGATTCCGCTCTCCCTTGAGGGCGTCGCCCTCAGCGCGACCAACACGCTGAAGCTGCGCTGGAGCGAGGTCGAGACGGTGATCATCCCCGAGCTGGTGATCCAGGGGGACATCCCGTTCGTCTTCGCCCTGACGGCCAAGGACGCTCAGGCGCTCAACGGCCTGGCCCAGGCCCGGGTCTCGCTGCAGCGGATGATGGAGCAGGCGGTGAGCACGGCCATCGAGCCGTTCAACTTCATCACCAAGCGCCGCAACCGGCTGACCAGTCTCACCTTCTCCCACAACGTAACGGGCCTCACCGCGGCGCACCTGGACGGAGAGGTGACCTACACCATGGCCACCGCGCGCTACCGGGTACGGGAGCAGAGCGAGTTTTCGCTGCGGCTGCTGGTGACGGCCAAGGGGCGGGACCGCATCGAGGACCGCACGACGGCCCCGCACACCCAGCGGGCATTGTTCTCGATCATCGAGGGGGCCTACGTCTGCAGCCCCCAATGGGATCCGCCCCCGCCCCCGCCGGGCGCCGAGGCGGCCTCGGGCCTGTCCGAGCTGCTGACCCACGCCTGGATGCAGAGCTTCTTCTTCCTCAACGACGGCCAGGTGGCCCCCCGGGTGTTCCAGCAGCCGGCGGCCTTCCAGAGCGAGCAGGTGGAAGTGGAGGAGCTGGACAAGCTCTCCGAGGAGGAGGAGCCCCTGACCGTGGTGCGGCTGATCCTCAACGACAAGGCGGAGCTGGAAACCTTCGTGGTGCTGCGCTCGGCGGTGGATCGGGAGCTGATGCGGCTCAGCAAGTCGGCCCAGACCAAGTTCATCGGCGACCTGTTCCGCGTGCTGTTCGGCGAGGCGGCGAAGCACTGGGAATCCCTGACGGGCCAGGAGATGCAGTGGCGGGTGCTGGCCACGCGGCGCATCTTCCCCCATACCATCGACGCGGTGACCTCCCGGCTGGAGGGCGGCGGGCTGGCCCTGCGGCAGTGGGCGGGTCTGGACGAGGGGAGGCTGGACTGGTTCCTGGCGATCCCACCCCACACCTGGCATTGGCTGCTCCACCTCACCGCCAAGGCGATGGAGCTCAAGGTGGAGGAGACGCCCGACCGGGACGCCATCTTCCATGCCACCGGCTGGGGCTCCGGCAGCATCCCCTGGCGCACGATCTTCGGCTTTTTCGGCGATCGCGACCTGCAGCACCTGGTGCGGCAACTGGAGCGGGTGAAGCTGGCCCCCGCGGACATGGCCGCTATCGGCAAGGCGATCAGCCACGGCGACCGGGAGCGCTGGCTGGACGCCATGTCCGTCGGCCTGCGCGAGCGCACCGAGGAGTACCGGGTGGCCGCGGGGGAGGGCGCCCGGCGGCAGGTGGCCATCACCCAGACCCTGATCGACCTCAACCGCGCCGACCGCCTGCCGGAAGGACGCCTCACCCCCTGGCTGGCATTGTACGCGGAGTATCAATGGCAGCGGCGGCAACGGATGATCGACGAGTTGCTGCCCCTGCGCCACCTGGTCTACGGAATGGACCGCGCGTCCCTCGGCCGCCTGCTGTACGACGAGTCGAATCGGGTGGTGCAGGAGGCGCTGTGCTGGGCGGAGTTCGCCGTGCTGGATCAGGTGCGGCGGGTGATCTCCCCCGGGTTCGCCCTGCGGCTGCTGGACGATATCGCCCACCGCCGGCCGCGCACCAGCGCCTACACCTGCCAGCAGGCGCAACTGGCCCTGGCCCGCCGGGCCAACGACGGGCTCGCCCTGGGCCGCTACATGATTCGGGAGACCGTGGCCAAACGCCTGCGGGATCTGATGCGCTGGCTCGACGAACCCCAGTAGCATCGGGAGATCCCGGGCCGGCGCGCGAACGAGCGGCGCATTTCGGCGTCGCCACGCCCAGCCAACCGCGCTATAACCACCCCATCGCCGATATATCGCGAAGGCGGCGCCCGGGCCGGCGTTGACCCGCCGGGCCGATTGCTTGGGAAACCCAACACCGGAGTCAGCCGCGATGCAATACCTGCACACCATGATGCGCGTGAGAGATCAGGAGAAGTCCATCGAGTTCTACACCAAGTATCTGGGCATGAAGGTGATCCGCCAGAGCGAGTATGCCGCCGGGCGCTTCACGAACACCTTCCTCGGCTACAGCGACGACCCCAAGTCTCCCATGCTGGAGTTGACCTACAACTGGGATCAGGAGGAGGACTACGAGCTGGGCGATGCCTGGGGCCACATCGCCCTGGGGGTGGAGGACATCTACAAGGTCTGCGAGGAGCTGGAGGCGGCCGGCGTGCCCGTCCCGCGCAAGCCCGGGCCCATGAAGCACGGCACCACCGTCATCGCATTCGTCCGCGACCCGGACAACCACAGCATCGAGCTGATCGAAGCCAAGTGAGGCGTGGCGGGGGGACGACCCGCCCACCCCAGCGAGCGAGCGCAGGCCATGGCCCAAACCTACGATGCGATCGTGATCGGAGCCGGCGTGATGGGCGCCAGCTCGGCCATGCACCTGACCGGCGCGGGGCTGAAGCGGGTGCTGGTGCTCGAGAAGGCGCCGGGGGTGGGCTTCGGCTCCACGGGCCGCTCCACGGCGTGCATCCGGCAGACGTATTCCCAACTCGAGCTGACCCGCATGACCTTCGAGGCGCTGCAGCTCTTCAAGAACTGGCGCGACTTCACGGGGCTCGAGGAACCCAAGGGGGACTTCCGCAACAGCGGCGTGCTGTTCCTCTTTCCCGCCGGCGAGCCGAGCCTTCCCACGATCCTGGCCAACCACCGGGCGGTGGGGGTGGTTTCTCATCTGGCCGACCGGAAGGAGCGGCAGGAGGAGTTCCCCGACTTCGACTTCTGCTCGACGCCGTTGGACCTGGACGCCGATGCCCACGACTGCGCCTACGAGTCCGAGGCGCTGGTCGAGCCGGAGGGGGGCTTCGCGGATCCGGTGGGCACCGCGGAGGACATGCTGGAGGTGGCGCGGCGCCGGGGGACGGAGGTGCGGTTCAATGCCCGGGTCGAGGCGGTTCTCCAGGCGGGGGGCAAGGTGTCCGGTGTGCGGGTCACCGAGAAGAGCGGCGGCGGGGAGTTTCACGCGCCCGTCGTGGTCAACTGCGCCGGCCCCTGGGCTGCCGGGCTTAACGGCGCCGCGGGCGCACCGCTGAAGGCGCGGCTGGTCGTGACCCGCAACCAGATCGTGAGCAAGCATTTCCCCGAGAAATTGAAGGGGCGCTTCCCGGTGCTGATCGACATGATCAACGGCATCTACGGCCGGCCCGAAGCCAGCGGCCAATCCCTGCTGTTCGGGTCGGTGCGGGAGGAGGACGAGCGGGAGGAGGTGGCCGATCCCGACGACTACAACGAGGTGGCCGACGCGCCCTTCCGGGAGGAGAAGCAGGTGCTGCTCCATCACCGGGTGCCCACCTTCCAGAAGCGGGGGCGGGTAAGCTCCTACTGCGGCCTCTACACGGTGAACCAGGACGACTACCACCCCATCATCGACGAGACGTCCCTGGAGGGGTTCTTCGCCGTCTGCGGCTTCTCCGGCCACGGCTTCAAGCTCTCGCCCATCGTGGGCACGCTGGTGGCGAAGAAGGTCACGGGGCACTGGGGCCTGATTGAAACCGGCGTGCCGGAGGATTTTTTCGGCCGGAACCGCGCTCCCTTGAAGACCCATTGGGGCGGCGTCATCGCTTGAGGGGGCAGCCCTTCCCCCCGCCATTTCACGAAAACATCGCGCGGAGCCCGGACGGCCTCTTTGTCATTCCGAGCAGAGCGAGGAATCTCAACTCGATCGTCGGACATCCGCGAATGGGAAACCGGGTCGATGTGGGCCGCACCGCCCGGCATCGCATTTTGCTGGGGGCTGCAAGTAAGGTGGCCCGGAAGGCGGGAGATAACCGGGCGGAAGGAACCCCATCTGAGGAGTGGTCGGCATGCACATCGGAATCGCCCTCACCGACGCGGCGCGGGTGGATATCCCGGCCGTCGCGCAACGGGCGGACAGCCTGGGG
>JAPUJL010000468.1 GCA_027296185.1 SAR324 cluster bacterium
ACGAGATGGCCGGCATCGTGGCCGACGTGAAGACCATGCTCCAGTCCCATCCGGATATCGAGCCGGGCCGCCTGCTCATGGTCAACTTCAACAGCTTCGCCCCCTCCTCCCTGGACTTCTTCATCTACGCCTTCACGAAAACCGTCGACTGGGCGCGCTTCCACGAGGTCAAGCAGGACGTGCTCCTGAAAATCGTCGAGATTATCGGCAACCACGGCGCCGAGATCGCCTTCCCCACCTCCACCGTTCACGTCCCCGGCGGCCTTGCCCTCAAGGAAGAGGCCGAGCCGGCTATCAAGTTTCCCGTCAAAATGGTGGAGGACGCAGGGGAGTAGGGGGCGGTTGCCGATGAACCTCACCCGGAGTCGTTGAAAGGCCAAAACGCCGGCCGTGTCTTGGGCGGCTTTGCCGGCCGGGGAGTGAGGGGCCTCAGCGCAGCCGCTTCTCCTTGGCGTTCCAGTTCCGCTCCAGGTTGCCGATGAGCTGATCGCTGAGATGGCAGAAGGCCTGCTCCTGGCAGTAGGTGGCCAGGTACTCCCGATAGACGTCGAGCGGTTCCTGATGCACCCGCAGCGCCTTGCGGTTGCCCCCGGCGCTGACCATGCCCGCCCCCAGGGCGTTCTCGACCGCCGCCTCGACAGTCTCGTCCAGCCGCTCCCGCGGCGCCACCTCGTTTACCAGCGTCGCGCCCTCGGGGCTGTCCACGTAGAAGGTACGGTCGAACATGATCGCCTGGCGCGCCATGCGCTCGCCCATGAAACGCGGCAGGCGCAGGTTGGCGGCACCGGGGATGATTCCCTCCTTGCGCGCGGGCAGGCTGAAGTAGGCGCCCGACTCGGCGATCACGTAATCCACCACCAGCAGCAGTTGGCAGCCGCCGCCGATGGCGAAGGTATCCACCACCGCGATCCAGGGCTTCTCCTGGGTGTTCTCCGGTTCGCCCGGCTCCCAGCCATTTAGCGCCAGGCCGCGGTAGAGCTTGTTCACGAACCCGAGGTCCCGCACCATGTAGAAGGAGAGGTAGCCCAGCTTGCCGTGGTATATCTTGGTCAGGTTGATCCCGGCATCGAAGATGCGCCGCCCCTTGTAGCGGGGGTGATCCACCGGCTCGCCACGCAGCACGCCCATTTCGAGGCCGGGGTGCAGCAGCACCAGGTCCGTGGCGGTTTCTTGGGCGGTCATCACCGTCTCGTCCTCGGCGTTGAGGTATTCCGGGTTGGAGAAGGTCACATAGCCCGTGCGCCCCCGCACCTCGACCCGCGCCCGGCCCAGATCGATCGCCCCGTTCTTCCGGAGTTGCGGCAGCAACTCGAGGGATTCGGCTTTCGGGCGCAGCATGGCCTGCAGCAGGTGATTCCCCGCCCGGCGCTCCGTCATGAGGTGGGTGAGAAAGATGCCCTGGTGAATCTCCAGCCCGTCCTTGTCCATCTGCATCCGCTCCTGCTCCCGCGTCACTTCGCTGCGGGCGGGCAGCAGCCCGGGCCAAAGCTCCGCCGCCTCCCAGAGCAGATCGTCCACCCGCACGAACCGAACGTAGTCGCCGGTCAGGCGCCGGTACATGGCTTCCCGGTGGATGCGGAAGAACCGCACGCACAGGGCGGCCAGGAGGTGGATCAGCGTCTCCCCCGCCGCCCGCTCCTCCGGCGAGCGCTTGGACTTCAGGGGCAGCGCCTCGCAGAATGCCCGCGCCCGCTCGATCACCGGCTTGGCTTGGGCCGCGTCGGGGTCCAGCCGCGCCGGGTCGGGTTCGGGCGCCAGGCCGAGACCCTCCAGGGCGGCCAGCCAGGCGTCGGTGTCCGTCTCGCCGAGCCCCCCGCCGAGCAGCCGGGCGCGGCGCTCCTCCGCCGTGTAAGTTGGGATCATATTGCCTCCGCGAATATCGGTGCGGTCCGGGCGCGCCGCTCCGTCGACCACGGAGTGGGCCGCCACCGGTCGATCGGGGCGCAGCATCAGCACGACCCGCGCCCCCGCGGATGGGCTGATTGGGATGGACCGCCGGTTCGTTTGCGCCAGTCTACCACAGGGGGCGCGAGATGCTGCGGGCGTGCCGCGCCATTCGCGGACATGGAAAGCGGGCGCCGCAAGTCCGGCCGCGGATGGCGGCTGCGAATGGCGTCCATCGCTTCCCACCGGCGCGGCAGCAGGCGCCGCTTGACTTACCGGGGATTCGCGAAATAATCGTTCTAATGCCAACGTTGCCCACCTCCGCACCCCTCAGGCCTGCCCCCCGGGACGCGTTTCCGCCCGGCAGGGCGGCCGGTTAGCCCCATGTCCGCCACGATTCTCTCCACCGGCGTTGCGCTGCCCGAGTACGTTTACCCCCAGGAGGATGTGATCCGGTACGTGCGGGATTGGCTGGCCCACGACCCCCGCAAAGCCGCCCAGGCCGTGTCGATCCTGAGCAATGCGAAGGTGGCACGGCGCTACGCCGTCCGCCCGGCCCAATGGTATCTGGAGCACACCTCCGTTACCGTGCGTTGCGAGGTCTACCGCGAGGAGATGGTGCGGCTTTCCGAATCGGCGGCGCGGCAGGCGCTGGAACTTTCCGGCGTGAAGGCTGAGGAAATCGGGCTGATCGTCACCACGTCCTGCACGGGAATCATGATCCCGCCGGTGGAGAGCTATCTGATGAACCGCATGCCCTTGCCGTCCACCGTCCGGCGCATGCCGCTCACGGAGCTCGGGTGCGTGGCGGGAGCGACGGCTCTGGGCCACGCGGGGGAGATGCTGCGCGCCAACCCGGCCTCGGCGGCACTGGTGATCTCGGCGGAACTGGCCAGCCTCACGGGGCAACTGGAGGATTTCTCGCTCGCCAACATCGTTGCGGCGGCCCTCTTCGGCGACGGCGCCGCGGCCACGGTGATCGTCGGCGAGGCCCACCCGCGGGCCAATGGCCGCGGCGCGTCCCAACCTTCGGCTCCGGCGGCACCTCCGACCGGGAACGGAGCCGGCGCGTTGCACCCCACCATCGTGGCGAGCCGGAGCGTCCATTTCCCGGATACCCTGGAGTTGATGGGCTTCCGCAACACCGACAGCGGCCTGAAGATCTTCCTCTCGCCCCGCGTGCCGCGTTTCATCCGGCAGGAGCTGCCGCGCTACCTCCATCCGTTTCTCGAGGAGCACGGGTTGCGCCTCGCCGATCTGCGCCACTTCCTGCTCCATCCGGGCGGGCGCAAGGTGCTTGAGGGACTGGAACGCGAGCTGGGCCTGACCCGCGAGGAAACCCGGCTGAGCTGGGAGGTGATGCGGGACTACGGCAATCTTTCCTCCGCCACGGTGCTGTTCCTCCTCCACCTTTTCGAGCGCAGCGCCCGGCCCGAGCCGGGGGATACCGGCCTGCTCATGGCGGTGGGTCCCGGTTTTGCCGGCGAGCTGGTGCTGCTGCGATGGTAGCGCGCCCGGGCGCGCGCGCACCGGGGGATTCTGGCGGTGTCGCCGTCACGTGGGTGGGGCTCGCCACTTCGCTCGGCTTCGGCGTCGAGCAAAACTGGCGGCGGTTGCTGGCCGGCGATTCGGCCATTGCGCTGCTGCCTGCGGAGCGCTTCGCTCCGCCCATTCCGCTGCCCGTGCGGCTGGGCGCACCGGTGGACCGGGAGGAGTTGGCGGAGCGCATCCGCGCGGCGGTGCCCCGCTCGGTGTGGAACACCTCGGCCGAACTGTGCCACCTGTGGCTGCTCGCGGCCCTGGAGGCCCTGGGCGATGCCGGGTTGAGTTGGGCAGGGTTGGACGGGGCCGGTTTCGAGGGGGCCGGGCCGGGTCCCGCGGCGCGGGAAGCTGCCGGAGCCCTCAGCCCGGAGCGGGTGGGCATCTTC
>JAPUJL010000469.1 GCA_027296185.1 SAR324 cluster bacterium
CCCAATCCGATGAAGCCTACGGGTTTCGCCATGTGCGGCTCCTTGCACGATATTTAAACGAACGGGGAGGCGCCCCGTGCCCCGCAGTCCGGTACCGGGCGGCGGTTTCTCGCCGGACCGCAAAGGGCTCCGCCGCTCAGGCCAGGGCGGCCTTCAAGCCGCGCTCCAGCGCCTCCATGAACCCATCGGTGGTGAGGTAAGTATCCTCCGGGGGGCTGGCGGTGCCGTGGATCGCCGCGGAAAGGTCCTTGGTCATCTTGCCCCCCTCGATGGTATCCACGCAGACCCGCTCCAGCGCCTCGGCGAATTTCACCAGGTCGGGCGTGCCGTCCAGCTTGCCGCGATGGGCCAGCGCCCGGGTCCAGGCAAAGATGCTGGCCACCGGGTTGGTGCTGGTGGGCTTGCCCTGCTGATGCTGGCGGTAGTGGCGGGTCACGGTGCCGTGGGCGGCCTCGGCTTCCATCGTCTTGCCGTCCGGGGTCAATAGCACGGAGGTCATCAACCCCAGGGAGCCGAAGCCCTGGGCCACGGTATCCGACTGCACGTCGCCGTCGTAATTCTTGCAGGCCCACACGAAGCCACCCTCCCATTTCAGCACCTGGGCCACCATGTCGTCGATCAGCCGGTGCTCGTAGGTCAGCCCGGCCTCCTCGAACTTGCCCTTGTACTCCGCGGCATAGACCTCCGCGAAGATATCGCGGAAGCGCCCGTCGTAGCGCTTGAGGATGGTGTTCTTGGTGCTGAGGTAGAGCGGAAACTTCACGTCCAGCGCGTAGTTGAAGCAGGCGTGGGCGAAGCCGCGGATGGACGAGTCGGTGTTGAACATCCCCAGGCCGATCCCGCCGTCCTCGAACTTGTGAATCTCCCACTCCTCCGGCGCGCTGCCGTTTTCCGGCTCGAAGCGCAGCTTCAGCGTGCCCTTGCCTTTCAGCACCACGTCCTGGGCCTTGTACTGGTCGCCGTAGGCATGACGGCCGACGACGATCGGCTTGGTCCACGCGGACACCAGGCGGGGAATGTTCTTGCAGAGGATGGGCGCGCGGAAGATGGTGCCCCCCAGGATGTTGCGGATGGTTCCGTTGGGGCTGGGGTACATGCGATTCAGGCCGAATTCCTTCACTCGGTCCTCGTCGGGGGTGATCGTCGCGCACTTCACGCCCACGCCGTACTCCCGGATCGCGTTGGCCGAATCCACCGTCACCCGATCGTCCGTGGCGTCACGGTGCTCGATGGACAGGTCGTAGTACTTCAGGTCGATGTCGAGGTAGGGGAGGATCAGGCGCTGCTTGATTTCGTCCCAAATGATGCGGGTCATTTCGTCGCCGTCCATTTCGACGACAGGGTTCGTCACCTTGATTTTTGCCAATGCAAATTCTCCTGCTTGCTTCGGAACTAGGTTGGGTGGAGCCGCTTCAGGGAGCGCGTTTCCCGCGCTGGCCCCCCACTTCGGTCGCGCGAGACGCCTGCCGCTCCGGGCCGGGGCGGCGGGAATCGGGCGAATGGGCACTCTCTTGTAAGTTCAATCGCGTTGGAATGTCAAAGCGGCGCACCCGTGGGGTGGGCCCATGCTACCACGCCCCCCTCCGCCGGCTGTGAGCGGCATTACGGCGGCCCAGTCCCTTCGGACTGGGCTTCCGGCGCCCCCTCCCCGGCGCTCAACACCTGTTGCCGCTCCTGCTCCGCCCGCAGCCGGTCGGCCGTGCCGACGGCCTCCAGCAGGGCGTACAGCCAGAAGGCCGGGGCGGTGATCAGGCCGACGAACCAGTAGATCAGCGCAAAGTTGACCAGCTGGATCGCCACGAACAACAGCCCTTTCACGTACTGTCCATTGTACATCTGGCCGAGCCCCGTGAACAGGAAGCTGAAGGCCAGCGCCAGCATGGGCTGCTTCATGGGTCGCTTCGTTGGCGGGAGGGCGGCGAGCCGCTGGAAAGTAGGGGAGCCCCCGGCGAGGGGGCCCGGACGCCGCACCGAAGGCGGCGCGACGGAGTGCCTCGGAAGCGGTCCTTCATGCCGCGGATGGCGCCGAAGACCTGGGCCGGCGATCCGCCGCCGCCCTTGGCCTTGACGCCGGCCGCCTCGCAACGGAGGAAGGGGTTGGTCTTGCGCTCCTTGGCCAGGGTGGAGGGGGTCGTGAACTTCCCCGCGGCGCGGACCTTCCGCACCTCGGCCAGCCGCTGTTGCACGTCGGCGTTGTCCGGCTCCACGTGCTCGGCGAAGCGCAGGTTGTTCTCCGTGTACTCGTGGCCGAAGTAGAGCTTGGTGTCGTCCGGGAGCCCGCCCAGCACCTCGTTGAGGGATTTGTACATCATCTCCATGGTGCCCTCGAACACCCGCCCGCAGCCCGCGGCGAACAGGGTATCGCCGGTGAAGGCGCAGCCGTTCACGACGAAGGTGATCGCGCCCATGGTGTGGCCCGGGTTGTGGAGGACGTCGAACTTCAGGCTCCCCAAGGTCAACCCGCCGCCCATGTCCAGGCCGTCGGTGAAGCCGTCGATGCGCCCGCTGTCCGACGTGTGCCCGTATACGCTCAGGCCCGGGTGCTTGGCCAGCAGCCCCTTGTTGCCGCCGATGTGATCCCAGTGGTGGTGGGTGTTGAGGATCGCGGTGAGCTTCACGCCCTCCTGTTGCACCACCCGCTCGACGGGCTCGGCTTCCGATGGA
Organism: SAR324 cluster bacterium; assembly: GCA_027296185.1. GTDB lineage: Bacteria > SAR324 > SAR324 > SAR324 > JACQKK01 > JAPUJL01. Next base: position 2,665 of record JAPUJL010000469.1, read on the forward strand.
TCGACGATGCCGGCCTGGCCGGTCTCCTCGTCCACGATCAGGTAGGCGTAATTGTCGCTCAGGCAGGGAATCGGGATCGTTCTCACGGGGCGCCTCGCACTTTTGGGTGGGCCGGGAACTCTATTGATCCAAATCAATTGACACAGCACGGCGCGGAGTTCAAGAATCTCAATATTCACCGCAGTGATCGCCCGGGAGGAAGCGCTCGACGCCACGGGGGTGACCTACCACTGGAAGGCCATCGGCGAGATGGCTGACGGCATGCGGGAGTTTAAGCTACAATCGATGAAATTCGCTGAGGAGATGGAGCCTATGAAACCGGCGGGAATCGTGGCGGCGTTCGCTTTGGCGGCTATTGGAGTGACCGTGGCAATGTCCGTGGCACTTACCGCGGTCATGCCGGCGCAACTCCGCGCGGCGGTTTTCGGCAATCCCGTGCCGAACATCGCCGAGGGCGAGCAGGCGGTGGGCGTCTCGTTCACCGACGACCGGCTGACCGGCTTCTACGACAGGGGGGTGAGCCCTCAGGGCGTCGC
>JAPUJL010000047.1 GCA_027296185.1 SAR324 cluster bacterium
GCCGTAGCCGCGCTCCGGATCGTCCAATGCCCGCCGCAGAATGCCTTCCAGGTCGGCATCCTCCAGGGAACGCAACTCGAAGATGCGGGAGCGGCTGAGGAGGGTCTTGTTGACCTCGAAGTAGGGATTCTCCGTGGTCGCTCCCACCAGGGTGAGGGTGCCGTCCTCAACGTGAGGCAGGAGCGCATCCTGTTGCGCCTTGTTGAAGCGGTGCACCTCGTCGACGAACAGGATGGTGCGTTGCCCGTCGCCCTCCAGGCGGCCCAGGGCTCCCTGGACGGCCTTGCGGATGTCCGCCACGCCGGCCAGCACGGCGTTGATCGCGGTGAAGTGGGCCTGGGTGGTGTTGGCGATAATCTGGGCGAGAGTGGTCTTGCCGCAGCCGGGGGGGCCGTAGAAGATCAGGCTGGACAACTGATCCGCTTGTATAGCGCGGCGCAACAGACGCCCCGGACCGAGCACCTGCTCCTGTCCCGCAAACTCCTCCAGGGTGCGGGGGCGCATGCGGGCGGCCAGCGGCCCCCGTTCCGCCAAAAGCTGCTCGCGCCGATGCTCGAAGAGGTCCATGGCCGCACTCCTCCACCGGATCGCAGCGGCGGGCCGTTCCCCCGCCCGGAATTCGCGGCCCCGCCCGCACCTTCCGGCACGGGGCATCATAGCACGGGTCGCCCCGGGGAATAGCGGCGGGAAGCGGAAGAGTCGGCCAGCGCCACGCCCTTCGAGACGACCCCGCCTTGCGGTGTCTCCTCAGGGTCGCGGTTGGCGGGCGCCCCGAGGAGCAGCGGCGGAAATCGGGGCGTCAGGCGGAATGGACGGGCGGCGCCCCGGCGGCGATGCCGGCGACGATGCCGGCACGGGAGCGCCTATTCGCAGAATTTCTCCCACAGCCCGCAGGCAGCCAGAATTTGCCGGGCGCAAGCCACGTCCCAATCCCGGCAGGATTCTTCGATGGCGTCCAGCCGCAACTGCGCCGCCGCCCGGTTGAGCAGGGCGCCGGGATGGGCCGGATCGCGGCCCAGGGCCGACGTATACGCCTCCACAGCGCCCTGGTAATCGCCGCTGTCGAACAGGGCGTTGCCCCGGAAGAAAGGCGGCTCCACGGACTTCCGGTCCAGCTCCCCGGCGGCCTCGAACTCGGCGATGGCGGTGCGGTAAGCCCGGATCGCCGTCAGGGCCCGCCCGCGCAACAGCCGCGCCTCCGCCCGGTCTCCCGCCAGTGTCACGGCCCGGTTCAGGTCGGCCACCGCCTCCCGCCCCCGCTCGGCACCCAGCAAGGCGATGCCGCGTGCCAGGTACAGTTCCGGGTTATCCGGATCGGGGCCGAGGGCGATGCTGAAATCCTCCACGGCGCCGGCATGATCGCCCGCGGCCAGGCGCACCCGCCCCCGCTGGGCGTACACCCCGGGATACGCCGGATTGACTTCCAGCGCCGCGTCGAAGTCGGCGATGGCGGCCTCGTTCCGCTTCAGCGCCGCGTTGGCGATGCCCCGGGAGAACAGCGTCGCCGCGCGGCCGGGCTGCAGATGATCCAGCACGTCGAAATCGAAGCGCGCTTCCTCGTACTTGCCCTGACGCAGGCGCAGGATGCCCCGGTTGAAATAGGCGGCGAAAAAGCGTGGGGCCACCATCACCGCCTTGCCGTAGGCCACCTCCGCCTCGATGGGCTCTCCCAGGGCCGCCATGCCGATCCCCATGTTGTAGTAGATGCCCGCGGGATTGTCGCTGAGGGCCACCGCCCGATCGAAGTCGTCCATGGCCACGGGCAGGCGCCCCAGCCCCAGCCAGGCCAATCCGCGGCCGGCATAGGCCCGCCAGTTGTCCGGCTCCACGCCGATGGCCCAAGCGAAAAAATCCCGCGCGGCGCGATATTCCCCGGCCCGCAGCAGGGCCTCGCCCTGCTCCACGAAGACCCCGCTCATGCCCCCCGCGGCGGCGGAAGCGGGAGCCCGCGGCCCGGGCCCGCCGGCCGGCTGCCCGAAGGCCGGCCGCTCGAATGCAAGGCCGCACAAGAGCAACACGGCGCCCCACAAGCCGGCATGCCCGAGGACCGCACAAAGGGAAAGCAACCGTACGCGTGTGGACACCCACGAACTCATGACGGATCCCCGTATGGCCCCGCTGACGTCCTGTCAGACCGGCGGCCGCTTGCCGGCCCAGGGGCGGGCCTCCTCGAAGGCGGCGGCGGCCTGCAGCACCCGCAGCTCCTCGCCGCGCCGCCCGACGATCTGTAACCCCACCGGGAGGCCGTCCTGGGAGAACCCCGCGGGGACGGTGGCCGCCGGAAGATGGGTCAGGTTGAACGGGTAGCTGAACGGCGTCCAGGAAATCCAGTCCACATCCTCGTCCTTCAGCGCCTCGGTGTAGTCCACCCCTGCCTTGAAGGGGAGCACGGCGAGAGTCGGCGTGAGCAGGAGATCGAAACTCTCGAAGAAGCGCCGCACCCGGTCGCAGTAGGCGTGACGCTCTATTTGCGCCTTCACGAAATCCGCGGCGGAGAGTTCCAGGCCCCGCTTGACCATGTCCACCAGGCCGGGATCGATCTTCGCTTCCCATTCGGGGAGCCGCTCCCCCAGCATCCCGGCGGCGCCGGCCAGCCAGTGTGTGGTGAAGGTGGGGGTCGGGTCGCCGAAACCGGGGTCGGCCACTTCCTCCACCGTGCAGCCCAAGCCGGGGAATGCGCCGGCCGCATCGGCGCTGACCCGCGCCACCTCGGCGTTAACCGTGGCGTAACCCAGGTTGGGGCTCCACGCCACCCGCAGCCCGCCGATGCCCTCCCGTAGCCTGCCCACGTAATCCGCGGGGGCATCCAACAGGCTGAAGCGGTCGGAGGGGTGATGCCCCGCCATCACGGAGAGCATCAGCGCCGCATCGGCCACCGTGCGCGTCATCGGCCCGGCATGCGAGAGGGTATCGAAGGCGCCGGAGGGATAGACCGGCACCCGGCCGTAGCTGGCCTTGATGCCGAAGATGCCGGCGAAGCCCGCAGGGATACGGATCGATCCGCCCCCATCGGTGCCCACGGCCAGGGGTGCCAGCCCCGCCGCCACCTGGGCCGAGGCTCCCCCGCTGGAGCCGCCGGGCGTGAGGTCGGTGTTCCAGGGATTGCGCGTTACGCCGGTCACGGGGGAGTCGGTCATGCCCTTCCAGCCGAACTCGGGGGTGGTGGTCTTGCCGATCATCACCCCGCCCGCCTGCTTGAGCCGGGTCACCAGGGGCGCGTCCTCCGTGGGAATTTCGTTCTCGTGGATCTTCGAGCCGCGCATGGTACGGATGCCCTCGGTGATCACCAGATCCTTCACCGAGTAGGGCACCCCATGCAAGGGTCCGAGCTTCTCGCCGCCCATCACCGCCTGCTCCGCACGCTTGGCCCCCTCCCGGGCGATCTCCGCGGTGAGGGTGCAATAGGCGTTGAGCTTGGGGTTCACCCGCTCGATCCGCTCCAGCACCGCCTCGGCGATTTCCACCGGCGACAGGGCCTTGGTGCGGATCGCCTCGGCGAGCTCCGTGGCGGAGGTAAAGCAGAGGTCTTCGGCGTTCATGAGGTTCCGTTCTTGGCGAGGGGTAAATCGTCGGACCCGGTCAGGTGCTTGCGGGCCAACGGGTTCAGATTGGCCATCAGGAACGCCGACATGTCCTTGGGTTTCTTGAAGTACGCCATCTTCTCGAAGCGCTGAAATTCTCCCTGGCCGCCCAGCTCGGGCCACTTGCGCAACTGCCGCCGCTCCAGGTCGTAGCCCAGGCGCTTGGCCGCCTCGAAACCCACCCAGTGCGCCCAGCCACGGGCCAGAGTGTGGAACGGGGAGCGGCCCGCCAGATCGTCCAGGCCGAAGCGCCGAGCCAGGTCCGCCGCCGCGAACTGCACAATGCCGTGGACGACGAACATGGACTTGGTCATGCGGTACAGCAGATGAAACGCACCGGCCCGGTAATACACCGGATAGCAGTACCGCAGAAAGTCGTCGATGAATTCTTCTTGCCGCAGGCTTTCCGCCGTCTGCATCTCCCGCAGCGCGGTGCGCTCCGTCCATGCGAAATCGGGATGGAGGATCGGCTGGTGGCCGAATTGGGAGAGATAGGCGAAGAAGGGCGCGATGATCTCCACCAAATCATCCCCCTGGCCGATCACGTTGCCCCGGCAGAATTCGCACTCCAGCCCCAGCCCCGGCACTTCCACCAGCTTCTTACCGGGAAAGCGGCAGATGAAGCAGCGCCCCGAATTGAGGAAGCACGGCTTGCACACCTGGAAGCCGTGATCGTTGTAATGGAAGGCGCCGTCCTCGATGGCGTTGCGGCAGATGTAACAGTGCATGATATCCATCTCGCGGCCGATCAGCGGCGCGGCGCCGCACCGTGTTCCACCTCTGCCCAACGCAGGGCGTCTTCCAAAGTTCCGAACCCGCCGTCCAGTTGCCACTCGAAGGCCGCCTTCAGCAGAACCCCCAGCTCCGGGCCCGGGCGCATGCCCATCTCCAGCAGATGCCGCCCCTTCAGAATCGGCTGGGGCGGGCCATCGAGCACACCCAGGGCGCGGGCCCGCTCCACGAGCCATTCTCCCGCATCGTATTTCCCGCCGCACCGCTCGCCCGCGGAGGCTTCGAACCGGGCGCGGGACAGGCGCAACAGCAGGGGAATGCTTACCCGGATCGCCAGCCGGCGGATCTCGGCATCGGGCTCATGTTCGCGAATGGCGTACAACCGCTCGGGCGCCAGGAGGTCCCGCACCAACGCCGCGACGGCATCGGGAAAAGCGTTTTCCCGCGTGAACCGCTCCAGCAGGCGGCGGATGGGGCCATCCGCCTGGGTCGCCTGGGCCGCCAGCGCCGCCTCCCCGGCCGGCGAGGCCTCTGCGGCCCGCGACGCGC
>JAPUJL010000470.1 GCA_027296185.1 SAR324 cluster bacterium
TACATATAGTTTGACCGGGCCGTCGTCTGGCCGAACGTAGCGGTCGAAATCGACAGTAACGTTGAAAAAGCCCTGGTTGTAATAAGTTCGCTCCAGTGATCGCCGAAATACCGCCATGATGCCTCCGATGTTCGCGTTTACGTTTGCGCGTTGTCCCTATCGACGATTTCAAAAAAACAGCGCCCGTGCCGCGGCCCAGAGGTCCTTGAGAGCGGCGAGGGGACCGACCTTGCCGAAGTGCCGGCGCAGCAGAGGCAGCAGCTTGGCGTGGCCTTTTGCGTCGGCGCTGAAGAAGTCCTCCGCCACCCGGCACATGGCCTCGGGGTAGACCCGATACATCCGCGAGTTCGTGAGCAGCCGCGGCACGTGACGGAACGCCTTGAGGTTGCGGGTGACGTAGCTGGCGTCGAGCCGCCGGGGGTAATCCGCCAGTCCCCGCGCCGAGAGATCGCCCCGCTCCAGGGCCTCGTGGGCGGTCTCGGCGGCCAGCACCCCGGAGTGCATGGCGTAGTGGACGCCCTCGTAGAGCACCCCCGCGGCGAGCACCAGCCCCGCCGCATCCCCCACCAGCATCATCCCGCCGCGTACCAGCCGCGGGCGCATGCGGTAGCCCCCTTCCGCGACGATGTGGGCACCGTACTCCAGCCGCTCCCCGCCGCGGATGAGGCGCCGCACGGCGGGCTGGCGCTGAAAGGCCTCCAGCGCCTCGTTGATGGAGACGCGCTCGCGCTCCAGGGATTCCAATTGGGCGACGAACCCCACGGAGAGGCTCTCCCGGTTGGTGTAGACGAACCCGCCGCCCTGCACCCGCCCGGGCCAATCGCCGACGAACAGGGCGGCGCAGCCGCCGCCGCTATCGATCTGGAAGCGCTCCTCGATGGTTCCCGCGGGGAGTGCCAGCACCTCGCGCACGCCGAGGCTGTAATGGGCCCGGGGCTGCTCGCGGATCAGCCCGGCCTTCTTGCCCAGCAGGGACAGGACGCCGTCGGCGCAGATGACCACGGGCGCGCGGAGCTCTCCTTCCTCCCGGCGTGTGACGACGCCGACGACCCGCCCCCGCTCGACGATCAGGTCGTCCACGACCGTCGAGGGTACCAGCAGCGCTCCGGCCTCGACGGCGCGCTCGGCCAGCCAGCGGTCGAAGCGGCTGCGGTACACCGTGAAGCCGTTGTAGGGCGGCTCGCCCAGGGTCTCGCTGCTGAAATCCAGGTTGAGGCTGCGGCCGTTGGCGAGAAAGTAGGTGGCATGGCGGGTGACCGGCCGCTCGATGGGCGCTTGGGTCACGAAATCGGGGAAGTGCTTGCGCAGTTCCAGGGAATAGACCATCCCGCCGAACAGATTCTTGGCGCCGGGATGCTGCCCCCGCTCCAGCAGCACCACCCGCCGGCCCAGGGACGCCAGCCGCCAGGCGGCCATGCTGCCCGCCGGCCCGGCGCCCACGACGATGGCGTCGTAGACGTTCGGCCGGTTCATCTGCGGGCCTCCGCGCCCGGGGCGGCGCGGACGCCGGCGACGGCCTCGCCCCGCTCGAGCCGGGCGATGAGGGCCGGCAGCACTTGGTGTAAATCCCCCACGATCCCCAGGTCGGCGCTGCCGAAGATGGGTGCCTCCGGGTCGGAATTGATCGCGATCAGTGTCTCGGGCTCCTTGACGCCCACCATGTGATAAGGCGCGCCGGAGATGCCCACCGCCACGTAGACCACCGGCCGGACGATGGCGCCGGTGAGTCCCACCTGCCGGGAGAAGGGCAGCCAGCCCTCGTCGGCGGCGGGCCGGCTCCCGGCGATGCTGGCTCCGAGCAGCCGGGCCAGCGTCTCCACCAGTTGCACCGCCTCCGGGGTGAAGGCGCCCCGCCCGAAGGCGACGATGCGCTCGGCGTCGGCGATATCCACGGTCTCGGGATCCGGCGGATGGATGTGGGTAACCGGCTGTGGGCTCCCTGGCGCGGCCCTAAGGGCAACACCGCGTTCCACGGCCGCCGGCGGTGCATCCCCGGCCGGCACGGGTGGGGTGGGCGGCGCGGCTTCGCCCACCGCTCCCGGCACCAGCGTCACGGCCAGCGGACAGGAGAGCTCGAACGACACGAGCGCCTCGTATTGTTCGCCGAAGGCCGGGCGGGCTGCGACGAAGCGTTGCCCATCGGCGGTGATCCCGGTGGCGCCCGTCACCAGGGCCGCACCGTGCTCCGCGGCCCAGAGGGGCGCCAGCACCTTGCCCGCCGCGTCGTCGGCGAACAGGAACACCCGCGGGATTCCGGGGAACGCCTCGAGGGGCGAGCGGCCGTCCGGACAAAGGGGATGTGCGGCCAAGGGGGTGCCCAAGGAATGGAACCCGGCGACGCCCCACGCCCGCAGCGTTTCCGCCTCGCCGGGCGCCGGCTCCGGCCCGCTCAGGGCGATGAGCTCCGCGGTCAGCCGCCGGGCGAGGCCCCGGGCCTCGTAGAGCAGTTCCGGCGCCGAGGGCTGCAGCTCCCCACCACGGCCGTGGGGCAGCCACACCCACACTTCGTTGGTGGCGGTCATTGCCAGTTCAACTCCATCCCGCAGACCTTCCGGGCCGCGCGGTGCCCGTCGAGGATCGCCTCGCCCACGTCCTTGGGGCTGACGGCGTCACCGGCCCGGTAAAGCGCCGCCACTCGCCCCGCGAGTTCGTGGTACAGGCCGTCGCGGCTCCGGCCGTGATTCACCGGGACGATCAGGCCCACATCGGCGAGGGTGGTCTGCCGGTTGCTGTAGATATCCAGCAGCACCGGATCGACCGAGGCGTCCAGGACGATGTGGCCCTCGTAGAGGTCGATCTCGTGGGCCGCCATCCGCTGGTGCCAAAGTTCCAGGTCGAGGGTGACGCCCAGCTCCTGTCCCACGTGAAATGCCGAGGTGACCAGCGAGATACGGCAGCCCGCCTCGGCCAGGTATTCCGCCAGGCTGGTGGCCTGGTGACTGCCGATGTCGTCCACGATCAGCACGTGGCAGGGGCCGGGCCGCGGTCCGGACAGGACCTCGATCGGCGTACGCACCCGCTCCCCGTCCATGCCCGGAATGTGCGCGGGGCGCACCTCCTCCTGGCCCGTGGCGACGATCACGGCATCCGGCGCTTCGGCCAGGATCTCCGCCGCCGTGACCTCGGCGCCCAAGCGCACGTCGACGCCGTAGCGGTTGAGCTCGCTGATCTTGTTGCGGATCAGGTCTCCGTACTCAAGCCGCTGGGGCACCCGGACGATCCAGTTGACGTTGCCGCCGAGCACCGCTTCTTTCTCGAACAAAGTCACCCGGTGGCCGTGGTGTGCCGCGACGATGGCCGCCTCCATCCCCGCCGGCCCGCCCCCGACCACAATCGCCCGTTTGGGTGCGGCGGCCTGCCGGTAGCTCTCGGCGCCCAGCTCCGCCTCGCTGCCGTTGGCGGGGTGCTGGATGCAGCTCAGGGGCTGGTTCAGGCCCATCAGACCGATGCAGTACTGGTTGCAGGCGATGCACTTGCGGATCTCGGCGGCCAGGTCATCCTGGGATTTCGCGGCCCAATCGGGATCGGCGATCTGCGCCCGCACCACGCCGACCAGATCCGCGACGCCGTCGCGCAGCAGCCGGTCGGCCATCAGGGGATCGTTGACCCGCCCCACGCCGATCACCGGGACGTTCACCGCCTCCCGGATCGACGCCGTGTGGGCCGATTGGTAGCCCGCCGGGACCGTCATCGGCCCCTCCACCATGTACAGCCGCCCCGTGGTGCCGATGCTCGTGTTGACGAAATCCACCAGGCCGAGGCCGTCCAGCCGCCGGGCGATCTCCACCACGTCCGCGAGCACCAGCCCGCCGTCGATCAACTCGTCGGTGCAGAGGCGGATCCCCACCGCAACGCCCTCGCCCGCGGCCGCACGCACGGCCTCGAGGCATTCCACGGTCAGCCGCAGCCGGCGCTCGGGGCTGCCGCCGTAGCCGTCGGTGCGCCGGTTGGTGTGGGGCGACATGAACTGCCGCAGAATGCTGGAGTGGGAGGCCTGCAGCTCGATGCCGTCGAAGCCGCCGGATTGGACGTGCGCCGCGACCCGGCCGTAGCCCTCGATCACCTCGGCGATCTGGGCGGCATCGATGGCGGCGGGCACCTCCCGGAACAGCCCATCTCCCACCGGGGAGGGCCCCCAGAGCGGCTCGTCGTTGAAGAAGCTGAAGCCCTGCAGCCCGTTGTGATTCAGCTGGCAGAAGATCGCCGCGCCCTCGCCCTTCACCGCCGCGGTGAGGCGCCGGTAGTGGGGCACCACCGCCGGGTCGTAGGCGTGGATCAGCTTCTCGTAGGCGAAGTCGGAGGGGTGTACCGACTGCTCCTCGGTGATCACCAGCCCCGCGCCGCCTTTCGCCCGTTCCCGGTAGTATGCGGTGAGCCGCTCGCCCGGGGCGTTGTCCTCGGCGAAGTTGGTCAGGTGGGCGGAGAAGACCACCCGGTTGCGCACCTTGACCGGACCGAGGGCGATCGGCGTGAACAAATGTCGGTACTGACTCATCGCGCTCGGTGACGATTGGGTTGACCGGCCTTCGTTTGCCGGCCGGGCGGTGCCGGACCGCGGTAGCGGCGAGCATAGCCGGAGCGTCGAGTTCGATGCCGGGCTCCCAAATTCGCAGCCGGAGCCCGCGGGGTCAAGGCCATCCCGGATGCCGAGGCGTGCCCCATCGCGTCAGTACGTGTCTTTACAAACAGCGGCCCGCCTCTATACTAAGGTTCATACCACGGGCGGTTGGAGACCATTACCCGCCGGGGGGCCGCCCTGCGGCCGGGTATCGCAGTCGACTTGCAATGGGTGAACGGCGAAAACGCCGCGCTCCCCGTCCGCTTGCCCGCCAGGGGGCCGCATGGGATTTTCCCGGTTGGGTTGGCACACCGGTTAATTTCGAGCTTTGACGATGACGATGATGACGGAGGCCGTTCCCCGCACCACCCTCGACCCCGCCAAGTTCCGGGACCCCGACCGCACGGCGAACGGCCAGCCCCGGGCAGCCGTGACCCTGGGCCGGCTGAGTACCCTGTGGTTCAACACGGGCACCCTTTGCAACCTCACCTGCACCCACTGCTACATCGAGTCCAGCCCGGCCAACGACCGGCTCGTCTATTTAACCGCCGCCGAAGTGGCGGCCTACCTGGACGAGCTGGACGGCGGGGACTGGGGTACCGAGGAGATCGGATTTACGGGCGGGGAGCCCTTCATGAATCCGGAGTTCGCCGCCATGCTGGAGGACAGCCTGAGGCGGGGATACCGGGGTCTGGTGCTCACCAACGCCATGCGCCCCATGGCCAAGTGCGCCGAGGCCCTGCTGGAGCTTCGCCGGAAATACGGAGCGCGGCTGACCATCCGCGTCTCCCTGGATCACTACAGCCAGGCCCTGCACGAGACGGAGCGGGGCCGGCGGTCGTGGGCTCCAGCCCTCGAGGGGCTACGCTGGCTCGCCGGTCGCGGCTTCCAAATCAGCGTGGCGGGGCGCACCTTCTGGGGGGAGCCGGACGCGAAATTGCGGGCGGGGTATGGCCGCTTGTTCGCCACCCACGATATTCCTCTGGACTCCGGCGATCCGGCGGCGCTGGTGCTCTTTCCGGAAATGGACGCCGAATCCGACGTCCCGGAAATCACCGAGGCCTGCTGGGGCATCCTGGACAAGCGCCCGGAGGACATCATGTGCGCCTCCTCCCGCATGATCGTGAAGCGCAAGGGCGCCGCGCGGCCCACGGTGCTCTCCTGCACGCTGCTTCCCTACGACGGGCAGTTCGAGCTGGGCGGCACTCTCGGCGAGGCGGCGCGTACGGTGAAGCTCAATCACCCCCACTGCGCCAAGTTCTGCGTGTTGGGGGGCGGCTCGTGCAGCGCCCAGAGCTGAGCCTGCGTCCCTCCGCCGGCCCGGACGGGGATTCCCACCCGGTCACACCTGAAGGGCCGCGGCTCCTCTTCGGCGATCCCTACAGCCACCTCCCGGCAACCCGCGCGCTCCTCTCCGCGGCGGCGGAGCGGGGCATTCCATCCGACCGCATCGTCCGCACCGGGGACGTGGTGTCTTGCGGCCCGGAGCCGGCACCGGCCGCTTGACGCGGATTCGAGAACTCCCCCCCTTGCGGGCGGAGTGGGTTTTCCTTGGCCGGTTCTGGCGGACGGGTTCAACTTGACGGGGGCCGAGGGAACACGCTAGGCAAAGTAAGACCGCTGCCCGCCTTGCCGCCCGAGCCAGTTGGCGCGCCCCGGGAACATCCACGGATTCGATTGTGTCTTGGAGGATAAGCACCGATGACCTACACCGTAACCCCCTATTGTGAGGGCTGCAAATACACCGACTGCGTCGAGGTATGCCCGGTCGAGGCCTTCCACGAAGGTCCCACGATGCTCTACATCAATCCGGAGACGTGTATCGACTGCGATGTGTGCGTGGCGCAATGTCCCGTGGAGGCCATCTTTCCCGACGATCAAGTGCCGGAAAAGTGGGCCGAGTACACCCAGATCAACGCCGACGAGTGCGAGAAATTACCGACCATTTCGATCAAAACCGACCCGCTGCCCGGGGCGAAGACTCTGGAGGAATTGAAGGCCGCCGAAGGCGCCTGATCGCTCCAGCCGAGGCGGCAGGCCCCATGCCCGGGCCGCCGGCCGATCTTGTGGGCCGGCCGAACCGGCCTCGCCTGGGGCGGGCCCCGCCGCCCATCGGCTTCTCGGCGCGATCCGGGGCCCCCTTGCACCCGCGCCTATCCCTTGCCGCTCCGCTGTGTCTCGTCCCGGGGACGCGCCCGTGTCCCTACTCTCGGGAGGACCATCCATGGCTTATCAATACATCACCAGCGAAACCGCCAATCACGTCACGACCATCACCATCAACCGCCCCGAGGTGAAGAACGCGCTCCATCCGCCCGCCAGCGGGGAGCTCGGCCAGGCTTTCGATGCGTTCCGCGACGATCCCGAGGCGTGGGTGGCCATTCTCACCGGCGCCGGCGAATCGGCCTTCAGCGCCGGGAACGACCTCAAGGTCGCGGCATCGGGCGAGACATTCCCCGACGTCAAGTGGAGCGGCGGGTTCGGCGGCATCACCGCCCGCACCGACCTGGACAAGCCGGTCATCGCGGCGGTCAACGGCTTCGCCCTGGGCGGCGGGTTCGAGCTGGCACTGGCCTGCGACATGATCGTCGCCGCTGAGAACGCCTCCTTCGGCCTCCCCGAGCCCCGGGTGGGCTTCGTCGCCGCGGCGGGCGGGATGCAGCGCCTGCCGCGCATGATCCCCATGAAGCTGGCCCTGGGCATGATGCTGCGGGCCAAGGCCATCGACGCCAAGGAGGCCCACCGCCTGGGCATCGTCAACGAGGTGGTGCCGCTGCCCCAACTGATGGATACCGCCCGCCGCTGGGCGGACGAGATTCTGGAGTGCGCGCCGCTCTCGGTGCGGTTGAGCAAGCAGGCCGCCTACAGCAGCCTGCACATGCCCCTCGACGAGGCGATTCACCACCATCCCCCCCTGTGGGAGACCTACCTGGCTTCCGAGGATCACATCGAGGGACCCAAGGCCTTCGCCGAGAAACGTAAACCCAACTGGAAGGGCCGTTAAGGCCCGGCCGCCGCGCGCGGCGGACCGCCCCAACGGAAAAGGAGCGCACATGGCGGCGTACAAGGAAATCCTGTTCGAGCTCGAGGACGGCATCGCCGTTCTGACCCTCAATCTGCCCGACTCACGCAACCCGATCAGCGGCAAAACGATCATCGGGGAAATCGAGGATGTCTGCCACCGGGTGCGCTACGACGACGAGGTTTCCGTGCTGATTCTCACCGGCGCGGGCAAGGCCTTCTCCGCCGGCGGAAACGTCAAGGACATGAAGCGGCGCGGTGCGGAATTCTCCGGGGGCGCCATGCGGTTGCAGGAGGAGGCCTACCGGCGGGGCATTCAGCGCATCCCGCTGGCCCTCGATGCGGTGGACGTGCCCATCATCGCCGCGGTCAACGGCGCCGCCATCGGGGCGGGCTGCGATCTGACCATGATGTGCGATCTGCGCATCGCCTCGACCCACGCCAAGTTCGGCGAGACCTTCCTCAACCTGGGGCTCATCCCGGGCGACGGCGGGTCGTGGTATCTCACCCGCCAGATCGGCTATCAGCGGGCGGCGGAGATGACCTTCACCGCCCGCATCGTGGATGCGGAGGAGGCCCTGCAAATCGGAATGGTGCTCAAGGTGGTGCCTCCCGAGCAACTCATGCCCGAATGCATGGAACTGGCGCGCACCATCGCGGCCAAGCCGCCCCGCCAGCTGCGCCTGGCCAAGCGGCTGCTCAAGCAATCCATGCGCTCCAGCCTCGCGGACTTTCTGGACCTGTGCGCCCTGGGCAACGGCGCCGCGCAACAGACGGAAGACCACATGGAGGGCGTCACGGCCCTGCTGGAAAAGCGCGCGCCGAAGTTCGTGGGGCAGTAAAACGGGTCGCAAAATTGCGCAATCGCCGCGGCCTTTCCTTCGGTTTTGCTCAGGGCAGGCGAAACGCGCGCATGGCGCGTTCCTTCCCTCGGCGGGCTTGGGACAGGCAGCAACGAGGCTTGTAGGGTCCGAATTCCCCGAGGAGGATTCCGGAGGAATCCGTCTCGCCCGTCCCGAGCCCGCCGAGGGAAAGGGTCGGGCTCGCCTCGAAGTTGCATTTTTCGAGGCCGCCTGTTGTCGTATGGTTGGCTGGAAGGCCCGATCCTCGCCGCTTCGGACGCGGGCGGATGGATCACTCCCGGTTGCGGAG
>JAPUJL010000471.1 GCA_027296185.1 SAR324 cluster bacterium
CCAATCTGGGCTTCGTGGCTCCCGACCAGGGCGCAGTGGTTTTCGTGAAGCGGGTGCAGGCCTTCACCGGATTGGCCGAATCGGTGCTCGTGACCCTGGAGAAGAAACGGTTGGGGCAGCGCAATGTGGAAATCCGCCCCACCGGCGACGCCGGCGTGCTCAAGGGGCGGCAGGTGTTCATCCTGGACGACATGGTGCGCACCGGCGGCACCATCGCCGCGGCGATAAAGGCGCTGGCGGAGGACGAGGCCAATCGCCCGGCGAGTATCCGATTTTACTGCACCCACACCTACATTTCCCCCGAGGGCCGCGAGAACCTGAATTCGCCGTACCTGACCGAATTCATCACGACGAATACCCTCCCCAACGTGCTCAACCGGGACGATCAGGGGCGGCTGCGCCAAAAGATGGTGGTGCTCAAGATCGAGAACTGGATCGCCGACGCGCTCCGCCACTGCCTAGAGGAGGGTCAGCCGCCCGCGGAACGCTACGACATGGCATCCGTGACCATCGCCGACCGCTTTTACAAACTGGACTTCTCCTCGCGGAACCTGCAGCGCAATCCCCCCTCCGCCGATCAGCTGCACCTACCCCTGCGCAACGATTGACCGGCGCCCGCGCTTGCAATGGCCGCGGGCACGTGACATAAACGACGGGCCGCCCGCGGGTGCGAGCCGGGGGACACCGGAAACGATAATAGAACGAGACGGCAGGACTACTCATGGCAGGCCGGAATTCCGCAACACGATGGCTGGGTTGGCGCTGGTGGCGCCGCGGAAGCGGTCTGCGTGAGGGATCGGGACCCGGATAGTTCCGGGTCGCCCAACGGCTGTCGAAGATTCAAGCCGTGGCGTCGAGCCCTCACCGGGCCGGCTCCACGGCTTTTTTTTTATTGGGCAAACGCGGAATTCATCGCCGACGCTGCCGCCCCCATTTCGGCATCCGGCCGGCCGGGGCGACGCGACGCGAAGCAAGGACACCATGGACCAGCAGACGTTCACCACCGCCGGCGGCGTGGGGATCACGCGCCGCGAAACGGAAATCGACCCGGTCTCGGCGCTGGACGAGGTCTGGAAGGCGATCGACCGGCGCAAGGGCGCGCTGTTCGTGAGCAATTACGAGGTGCCCGACCGCTACGCGCGTTGGGACATCGGCTTCGTGATGCCGCCCCTGGAGTTGATCGCCAAGGGGCGGCGGTTCTTCCTCAACGCCCTCAACGGTGAAGGGGAGCGGCTCCTGGCCGTCCTGGCCCCGGCGCTACGCGGCCATCCGCACCTGGCCCACTATGAGGAATCGGCGCGCTGCCTGCAGGGCGAAACGGCCGAGCCGCCGTCGTTCTTCCGGGAGGAGGAGCGCAGCAAGCAGCCGAGCTTGTTCTCCGTGATCCGGGCGCTGGTGGAGCACCTGCGCTGCGGCGACCCGGACCTGGGGTTCTTCGGCGCCTTCGGATTCGATCTTGTGTTCCAGTTCGAGAGCTTCCCCCGCCGGCACGAGCGGGACCCGGAGCAGGTGGACTGCTGCTTGTTCTTCCCCACCGAACTGGTGATTGTGGACCGCCAGAAGGAGCGGGCGGTGCGCATCGAGTACGGCTTCGACACGCCGCTGGGTCCATCCCGCGCGGGAGAGCAGGGCGGGGAACTGCTACCCGAGCCGCCGCGAGTGCCGCCCGGCGAGATCCGATCGGACCACGCCCCGGGGGAATTCGAGCGCAAGGTGGAGCAGGTGCGGGAGGGGTGCCGCCGGGGCGACTATTTCGAGGTGGTGCTTTCCCAGACCTTTTCCATGCCCTATGGGGGGCTGCCTTCGTCGCTGTTCCGGCGCATCTGCCGCAACAACCCCAGCCCGTACAGCTTTCTGATCAACATGGGCGCCGAGCAGTTGGTGGGGGCTTCGCCGGAGATGTACGTGCGGGTCAACGGGCGCCGGCTCGAGACCAGCCCTATTTCCGGCACGGTGCCGGTGGGGGAGACGGCCATGGAGACGGCGGAGCAAATCAAGCGCCTGATCGGGTCGGAGAAGGAGGAATCGGAGCTGACCATGTGCACCGACGTGGACCGCAACGATATGACCCGGGTGTGCGTGCCCGGCTCGGTGCAGGTGATCGGGCGGCGGCTGATCGAGACCTACTCCCGCCTCATCCATACGGTCGATCACGTAGAGGGCGAGCTCGGGCCGGGCTTCGACGCCCTGGACGCCTTCGCCACTCACCTTTGGGCCTGTACCGTCAGCGGCTCGCCCAAGCCCATGGCCCTGCGCACCATCGAGGCGCTGGAGAACTCCCCCCGCCGCTGGTACGGCGGCGCGGTGGGTTACCTGTCCGTCTCGGGCAACATGAACACGGGCATGACCCTGCGCACCGTGCACCTGGAAGACGGCCTGGCCACCGTCCGCGCCGGGGCCACGCTGCTCTACGATTCCGACCCCGCCGCCGAGGAGCGCGAAACGCTGGTCAAGGCCTCGGCCTTTCTGGAAGCCACCCTCGGCGAGGGCGCAGCCAAGCCCCGCGCCGGGGTTCGATCGCCCAACGTCCGCTGCGGCGAGGGCTACCGGGTGCTGTTCGTGGACTTCCTGGACAGCTTCGTCCACACCCTGGCCTCCTACGTGCGCCAGACCGGCGCCGACGTGACGACCGTGCGGGCCGAGTTTCCCGATTCCCTGCTGGACGAGGTGCGGCCGCACCTGATCTTTCTCTCGCCCGGTCCCGGCACGCCCCAGGAACGGGGGGTGCTCCCCGTAATCGAGCGGGCGCTGGCGCGCAACCTGCCGCTGTTCGGGGTGTGCCTGGGCCACCAGGGCATCGCGGAGTACTTCGGCGGATCGCTGGGGGTGATGGAAACCCCCATGCACGGCAAGTCCTCGCCCATCCATCACGAAGGGCAGGGGGTGCTGGCGGGGCTGCCCTCCCCCTTCCCGGCCGGGCGCTACCACAGCCTCTACGTGAAACGGGAGGACTATCCGGCGGAATTGGAAGTCCGCGCCCAGACGGCGGACGGACTGATCATGGCCCAGGCCCACCGCACCTTGCCCATCGAGTCGGTACAGCTGCACCCGGA
>JAPUJL010000472.1 GCA_027296185.1 SAR324 cluster bacterium
GCAGCGCTAATTCCAGCGGGCCCCGATCTTCGCCGTCCTTGCTTCTGTAGCCGGGCCGATTGCACGCCCGGGGCGGCTCTGGCACTCTAAATTCGCCCAGCCGGGCGCGCCGTTCACGCTATTGCCCATTTCCCGCCATGATCGATTGCCAGCGTCACCGGTTCTCCATTCCCGATTCGGTGCACTACCTCAACTGCGCCTACATGTCCCCGCTGCTCACCTCGGTGCAGGAGGCCGGCATCGCGGGCGTCCGGCGCAAGGCCCAACCCTGGGAGATCGTCGGAGACGACTTCTACACGCCCTCCGAGGAGTTGCGTGCCATGGCGGCGAAGCTGGTAAACGCCTCGGCCGACGCGGTCGCCCTGATCCCCGCGGCCAGCTATGGGGCCGCCATCGCCGGGGCGGCGGTGCCCTTGCGCCGCGGCCAGAACGTGGTGATGCCGGCCGAGGAGTTTCCGAGCGTCGTCTACGTGTGGCGCGAGCGCTGCCGGCGATCCGGCGCCGAAGTGCGAACCGTGCCGCGCCCGGAAGATTCGGCGTTTCCCAGCCGCCGCTGGACGGAGAGGCTGCTGGATGCGATCGACGAGAACACCGCCGCCGTGGCGCTGACCATCGTCCACTGGACCGACGGCACCGCCTTCGATCTGCAGGCCATCGGCGACCGGGCGCGGGACGTGGGGGCCGCGTTCATCCTGGACGGCACCCAGTCCGTCGGCGCGATGCCCTTCGATTTCCAGGAGGTGCGGCCCGACTTTTTCTATTGCGCGGGATACAAGTGGTGCCTCGGCCCGTACAGCCTGGGCTTCGCGGTGGTGGGGGAGCGCTTCATGGACGCCGAGCCCATCGAATACAACTGGATCGTCCGCAAGGACAGCAACGACTTCGCGCGGCTGGTGGATTACCGGGACGAGTACCAGCCCGGTGCCCGGCGCTTCGACGTGGGTGAGCGCTCCAACTTCATCCTGGTGCCGATGCTCACCGAATCGCTGCGGCAAATCATGGAGTGGACGCCCGAGGGCATCCAGCAGTACTGCACCAAGCTTACCGAGGGGCTGAGCGGCATGCTGGGCGACAGCCCCTACATCGTTACCCGGCCCGGCGAGACGGGCGCCCACCTGTTCGGCATCCGCACCCCCGACCCGGAATTGCTGCCGGGCATCCAGCAGGAATTGAACCGCCGTGGCGTCCATGTCTCCCTGCGCGGCACGGCGATCCGGGTTTCGCCCCACGTCTACAACACCGCGGCGGACATGGCGGCGCTGGCCGAGGCGCTCATCGCCGCCCTCCGCTGACCCGGCGGATGGCGCCCCGGGCAAAGATTCCCCAGACCCCCGCGGTGCGGGTGCTGCACAGCCTCGGGGTGCCTTTCACCCCCCATTTCTACGAGTACGAGGAGCGGGGCGGGGCGGCCCACGCCGCGGAGGTGCTGGGCCTCCCCCTGCACCAAGTGGTCAAGACGGTCGTCTTCGAGGACGAGCGCGGCAACGGCGTGATCGTCCTGCAGCACGGCGACCGGGACAGCTCCGCCCAGGCCCTGGCCCGCGAGCTGGGCGTGAAGAGCCTGCGCCCCTGCCATCCGGACGAGGTGACGCGCCTCACCGGGTATCGGGTGGGCGGCACCTCGCCCTTCGGCATCCGCAAGGGACTGCCGGTCTATGTCGAGGCGTCGGTGCTCGCCCTGCCGGAGATCTACCTCAACGGCGGCAAGCGCGGATTTCTGATGGGGATGGCGCCCGCGGCACTGGAAGAATTCCTGCACGCCCGGGCGGTGCGGGTGGCCATCTCCAAAAAGCTCACCGACAAGAAGCCCAGCGGCGGGTAGCCCAGCGGCAGGTAGCTCAGCGGCCAGGGGCCCGACTCCAAGAGGCCCGGGGCTGAACGGCAACAATTCGCCGGTCCCCTGGGAGGAGACGGGCGGCCTGGGAGCTAGCGATCCTTTTGTATTAAAAAATTCCACCCGGATGGGCCGGGATGGGGGATATGACCCATCCGGGTGGAACGGGAGGGGGTTCTTGCCGGCCTAGGCGCGGGCCATCTCCTTCAGCCCCGACATGTTGCGGATGGCGATCCGGCGGCGGCTGGTGTGGATCAATTCCATGGCCTTGAAGTCCAGCAAGACGTAGCTCACGGTTTCCCGCGTGGCGCCGATGAGGTTGGCGATTTCCTGATGGGTGATGGGATAGTCGATTTCCACCACGTCCTTGCTGCCGTTGTCGGCCGGCTTGGAGTGCTGCTCGGCGAGGGCCAGCAACTGCTCGGCGACCTTCGCATGGGCGCTCTTGAAGAGCAGCGATTCCATTTTGCGCTCGATCAACTGATTCTTGAAGCTGACGAAGCGGATGATCATGAGCGCCGCTTCGGGCGAATCCTGAAGTTGCTGCAGAAATTCGCTCTTGTCCTGGGCCAGCACCTGGGCTGGGCCGCGGGCCATGGCGTAGCAGGCCCGGCCGCTGTCCGTGAGGATCTCGGTTTCGCCCACCATCTCCCCGGCGCCGAAGATGCCCAGGGTGAACTCGCGGCCGTCCGCGTTGATTTTGTACAGCCGCACCTCGCCGTCGATGATCAGGTAGACGTGGCTGCTGTCTTCCTCGGGCATGTAGAGCAACTCGTTGTTCGCCAAGCGCACCGGCGCGGCCCCGTTGAACAGGGGCGTGAGGGCGATCGGGTAAACATGAGGCACGGCGGCGCCTGCTAGAGTTTCGCTGGCGATCATGGGGTCACCTCTGTTGGGAGAGGGCTTCGTGGCCGGCATGGGGTTCCGCAAGGGGGGCTGGGGGTTTGCTCTTCTCGATTCGGTACCGGCCGGCTGGCCGAAATCCATTGTTGCCTTCGCTGGAATGAACTCTGCGCCCAAACCGCGGCCGGGTCAGCCGTTTAGCCGGGAACGGTCCGATAACGTCGGGAACGGTTCGATTTCGGGCGCGGACCGTCCTTGCCCCGGAGGTGGTTGCGCACCGAAGGAGGGAACGGGGGTGGGAAAATCGGTGGGGGGAACGCTCCAGCCGCCCGATATCTGCAGTTGGACGGACGGACGGGCGGGGTCAGGCAGGGGCGTTTCCAGCACCGGCGGCGTGCAGCTTCAGCGCCGCATGGATGAAGCGGTTGATCGGTACCGGGACGCCCAGCTTTTGGCCCAGGCGGGCG
>JAPUJL010000473.1 GCA_027296185.1 SAR324 cluster bacterium
GCCCAGACCCGGAGCCTGGCCACGCTCTGGAGCCGGGCCGCGCTCCGCTGTTGGGCCGCCGCCATCGAACGCGGCGATATTGACGCGGGCCAGGCGCCGTGCCAGCTCCCGGTCTCCCGAGTGCAGCTGCAGGGCGCCGCAACAGCCCTGCCCCCCGGGCAGCCGGGTGGCGACTCCCTGGGCGTGCAGCTCCTGCACCGTGGCCAGGTGGGTCTCTCCGAACACCACATCCATCACACAGCCGGCGAACAGGTCCACGTGTGCGCCCGGTCGGGCCGCTTCATCGGCAACCGCGGTGAGCCCCCAGCGCCGTGCGCGGCGCCGCCAGCCACCGGTGAAGGGAAGGGGCGGCAGGGGCAAGGGGGGCAGGGCGGCCTCCAGCCGCCGCAACCAAGGCCAGACGGCCAGGATGTGGCTCGTGCGCACCGCCCATTGCAGGCCGCTGCGCTGGTAGAGGGCCAAGTTCCACGCGATGAGACCCAGCAGGCGCGGAGAATTGAGCAGATTACCCGACAGCCGGCGCGCCCAGCGGTCCCCAGCGCCGGACGGGGCGGCGTCGATCCGTCCCGCCTCGTACATGTGGCCGAACGCGATGCCCGCGGGGCAGGCGGTCTCGCACGCGCGGCAGCCCAGGCACAGGTCCAGGGTATGGGCGATGTCGGCAGTCGTGAGTTCCCCTCTGGCCACGGCGTACATCAAGTCCAGCCGGCCCCGGGGGGAGGCGGATTCCATGCCCGTCTCGCGGTACGTAGGGCAGACGGGCAGGCAGAACCCGCAGCGGTTGCACAGGGTTTCCGAGCCGCTCCAGGCGCGGTGGAGATGGACCGCTCCCGCGGGAGGCACGGATTGGGGCGAAGCGGTGATAGCGTTCATGACATCCATCGGAATTTAGGAAAGGGCCTGCGGTTGAATCGGCGCCGGTGGATCGGGCGGCTCCCCCGGTTTAGAACTCACCCGGCACACCCGGTAACCGTCCCGGCGCCAGCGCATTTTGCGGGTCGAGCTTTTCCTTGAAGACGCGGTTCAACTTGGCTGAGCCGCCCAGGTCGCCCCACAGGGAGAGGGAGGCCTTCACTTCCGGCGGTGCCCGCTCGACCTCGACGAATCCATCGACAGGCGCCAGCCGCTTGCGGAGGGTCTCGGTGAGACCCCTCAGCGCTTCGGGCGCCGATTCCGCGGCGTCCGCCCAGAGGGTCAGGCGGCCCGCGGCGTAATCGGCGACGGCCTCGCCGGTGCAGCCGTGATCGTCCAGCGCCGACCGCACCGCGCCGAAGGCCTTGCCACTGAAACTGGGGAGGGTGCCCAGACGCAAGCGCAAGGCGGGCTCTTCGCTCGGCAGCTCCCCCATCAGATAGCCGGCGGCCTGCTGACCGATCTCCTCCCGGACGGGCAGTGCCTCGCCGCCGGCCTTTCCGGCGAGGGCCTCCGCGTCGGCGGTCTGGCGCCGGGTCGCCGCGGCGCGTCCGTCGAACCCCACCAGCGCCAGGGGCCGCCCGGCCAAATCTCCCAGCCGCTCCAGACCCGCCAGGCGTTGCGCGGCTTTCGGCTCCAGC
Source organism: SAR324 cluster bacterium (assembly GCA_027296185.1). Taxonomy (GTDB): domain Bacteria; phylum SAR324; class SAR324; order SAR324; family JACQKK01; genus JAPUJL01. Next base: position 1,554 of record JAPUJL010000473.1, read on the forward strand.
AAGAACACGCAGGCGGGCAGCAGCGGCGAGCGGAGCAAGTCCGCGGCGAGGCGGGCCGCGGCATCCACCGAGGGCATGGCGGCCCACAGGTAGACCTCGTGATCCGGGCGGGAGAAGAGCTTCCAGGTGGTCTCCACGATCACACCCAGGGCGCCACGGGAGCCGAGGAAGAATTTGGTCATGTCGTAGCCCGCGACGTTCTTCAGCACCTTGCCGCCGAAGCGGGTGAGGCTGCCGTCGGCCAGAGCGACCTTTATCCCGAGCAGTTGATCCCGCAAGGCCCCGTAGGCCAAGCGCTTGGGCGTACCCCGGTTGCCGGCGGCCAGTCCCCCCAGGGTGTGGCGCTCCCAGGGCCAGCCCACCGCGAGCATCTGATTGTGCGCCCGGGTGCGCTGGTCCACGTCGAACAGGGTTGTCCCGGCCCCGGCGCTCAAGGTCAGGCTTTCCGTGTCGTACTCGCCGATCTCCGCGATGCGGGCCAACGAGAGCGCCACGCCGTAGCGCGTGGGTGGCGGCCCGATTTCCGCCCGGTGGCCCCCACCCCAGGGCACGATCCCCCATGCGCCCCCGCACGCCCGAAGCAGCTCCGCGGCCCGCTCCGGGGTGGGGGGATAGACCACCGCTTCCGGCACCCGGCCGTCCAGGGCAAAGGGCTCCCGGGCCGCCGGATCGAACCGGCACCCTTCCGGCCCCAGCACCCCCTCGAGGACGGATTTCAACGCGGCGGCGTCCACCGGGCGCCCGCTCATGAGACGGCGTCCCGCGGCAGGCGATTCTCCGCCGCTGCCAGCGTCCGCGGGGGAAACAGAGCCAACGGAAAGATCTTGCGCGGATTGCAGCGGTCGTCGGGGTCCAGGGCGAACTTCAGAGTGAGCATGGCGCCCAGCTCCTCGGGGGAAAACATCAGCGCCATCTCTTCCTGTTTTTCCACCCCCACACCGTGTTCCCCGGTGATGGAGCCGCCCAGCTCCACGCACATCTCCAGAATTTCGCGGCCCGCCACGATGACCCGCTCCCGCGCGTCGGGGTCGTTGGGGTCGAGGGGAATCAGCGGGTGCAGGTTGCCGTCGCCCGCGTGGGCCAGGTTGATCACGTCCAGGCCGTGGCCGGTGCAGATCTCCACCACCCGCTCGATCGCCTCGGCCAGCCGGTTGCGGGGCACGCTCCCGTCGCAGATATAGACGTTGGCGGAAACGCGGGCCATGGCGCCGTAGGCGGCGCGGCGGCTCAGCCACAGCCGGTGGCTCTCCTCCTCGGTCTCGGCGGTCTGGATGGAAAGGGCGTTTTGCGCGGCGCAAATCTCGCTGACCCGCCGCACGTCGCTGTCCATGCCGTCCCGGATGCCGTCCAGCTCGACGATCAGGCAGGCGCCGGCGTTCTCCGGGTAGCCGATGTGAACGGCGCGGTCCACCAGGGTCATGGATTTGCGGTCCAGCAACTCCAGCGCCGCCGGAAGCACCCCCGCGGCCATGATTCCGGAGACGGCGCGCGCCGCCGCGTTCACGTCGGGGAAGAGCACCAGCTGAGTGACGACCGCCTCGGGCAGGGGCAGGATTCGCGCGGTGATGCGGGTCACGATGCCCAGGGTGCCCTCGGAGCCCACGAACAGCCCGGTGAGGTCCGGCCCGGGGCGATCGGGCACCTTGCTCCCGACCTCGACGATCTCCCCATCGGGCAGCACCACCTGGAGCCCCATGATGTGGTTGCTGGTCACCCCGTACTTCAGGCAGTGCATGCCCCCGGCGTTGTTGCCCACGTTCCCGCCAAGGGTCGAGACCACCTGGCTGCCCGGATCGGGAACGAAATTGAACCCGAAGCCGCGCTCCTGCAGGTAGCGCTTCAAATCCTGATTGACCACGCCCGGCTCCACTACGGCGAACCGGTTCTCCAGATCCACTTCCAGAATTCGGTTCATCCGGGAGAGCTCGATCACCAACGCGGCTTCCTGGGACAGGGCGCCGCCGTTGATCCCGGTCCCGGCGCCCCGCGCGACGAAGGGCAGCCCCTCCCGCGCCGCCAGCCGCACCAGCGCGGCCACCTCCTCCGCGGTGGCGGGGAAGGCGATGGCCAGTACGTCGCTGCCGCGGAAGATCGAGGCGTCGTAGCCGTAGACGAACCGGTCGGCCTTGCGGTGCTGCACGTGTTCCGCACCGACGATTGCGGAAATCCACCGCACCAGCCGGCTTCGCGCCGCCTCCGAAAACGGGACTGGGCTACTCATTCGATCTTGTGACTTGGCCATGCACGCGTTTCACCGCTCTCCCGGTGCGCCCACTCCCGCCGGGCGGCATCCTCGTAGCGTGTCGGGAAGGCGTGCGGTTGTCAAAGCGTTTTGGGCGGCGGCGGTTCAGCCAGGCAGCTCGATGCCGGGCTTCTCGGGATGGGGACGGTAGAGCAAGAGGGTGCGGCCCAGGGACTGGGCCAATGCGCTTCCGGTGCGCTGGGTGAGCTGTTGGGCGGCCTCCCCCCGGGCGGCGGGACCGCCCTCGAGGAGCTTCACCTTGATCAACTCGTGTACCGTCAGGCAGGCATCGACCTGCTCGATCACGGTCTTGGTCAGCCCTTGCTTCCCGACCGAGACGATGGGTTTAAGCCCATGGCCCAGCCCGCGGAGATGCCGCTTTTGCTTGCCGGTCAGCTCCATGGCCCCGCCTGAGGTGGAGCAGGCGATCCGGCGCTTGCGAAGGCCGCTTCCGGGTGACGCCCTACCGAAATTCGAACCGCCGGGCCGAATGGAAGGGGGGGAAATCCGCGTAGCGAAAGATTTGTTGAAATATGGACACGCCGAAGCGCGGTGCGGTGGTGTGCGGCAGGGCGGTGCGGTATGCGATGGTCACCGCCACTCGGGCCGTTCTGGAATCGCTTAACCAATCGGGTTATAATACCGTAGTTCAACTTGTTTTCTTTCAGAGGAGGGGTGGCGGGGATGGACTTCGCATTTATCGGCGGTGGCAACATGGGCCGAGCGATGGCCCAGGCGCTGGTCGAGCGGAACGTCTGCCCGCCACAGCGGGTGCTTGTCGTGGAGCCGGATGCCGCCGCCCGCGAGCGGCTCGCCCCCCTCAACTTCCAGCTCAGCGCGCTTCCCGACGCCCGAGTGGGCGAGGCGGCGGTGGTGGTCTTCGCCGTCAAGCCTCAGAGCGCCCCGGAAGCCTTCCAGACCGTACGTCCGCTGCTCAGGCCCGGTCAAGCCGTGTTGTCGATCATGGCCGGAGTGGCCCTGGCCACGCTCCGCGAGGGGCTGGGTCACGAGGCGCTGGTGCGCGCCATGCCCAATACCCCGGCCCAGATCGGCCTGGGCATGAACGTCTATTATCCCGCGAAGAGCATCGATGCGGAGCAGTTGCAGCGCGTGGAGGCACTGCTG
>JAPUJL010000474.1 GCA_027296185.1 SAR324 cluster bacterium
TCCATGGCCGAGGCGCTGGAGCGGGTGCAGGCCGTGTACCGCGCCGCCCTGGCCTTGCTCACCGAGCGGCACGGCTATCGGCCCCTGGTCGCCGACGAGGGCGGATGGGCGCCGCGCCTGGCGAGCAACGAGGCCATGCTCGAGTTGACCACCGAGGCCATCGAGCGCGCCGGCTGCCGCCCCTTGGAAGACGTGGCGGTGGCCATCGACGTGGCGGCCACCCACTTCTACGTCGAGGGCCGCTACTGCCTGGCGGTGGAGAACGCCGACCTGGAACCCGAGGCGATGATCGCGCGCCTGGAGGATTGGTGCCGGCGCTTCCCGCTGCTCAGCATCGAAGACGGCTTGGCCGAGGAGGACTGGGCCCATTGGCCCGCCTTGCAAGCGCGGCTGGGGGAGCGCTGCCAGATTCTGGGCGACGACCTCTTCGCCACCCACCCGGAGCGAATCCGGCGCGGCATCGGGGCGCGGGCCGCCAACAGCGTGCTGATCAAGGTCAATCAGATCGGCACCCTCAGCGAGGCGCTGGAGGCGCTCCGCCTGGCCCGGGAGGCGGGCTGGACGGCGGTCGTGAGCGCCCGCAGCGGAGATACCGAGGATTCCTGGCTGGCCGATCTGGCCGTGGGCAGCGGCGCGGGGCAGATCAAGATCGGCTCCATCGCCCGCTCGGAACGGCTGGCCAAGTACAACCGCCTGCTCGCCATCGAACACGACGACCCCGCCCTCCCCTTCGCGCGGGATGCCCTGGACCGGTTCGTGGGGGGATCGTGAGAGAAGAGGCCGCGAAAGCAGCGATCTCCGTGAGCGCCTCGGAAAAGCGCTCGGCTACATCATCTGGCCTTCGGTGAGGCGGTGGAGACGCTGGATCGTCTCGGCCACGCCGGGCAGGTTGGGGTTGATCTCCAGGGCCCGCTCGAAGTAGTGCGCCGCCGCGGCGGGCTGTTCCAGGGAGATCATGCACATGCCCGCGCCGCTGAGGGCGCCGAAGTGGTAGCGGTTGCGCTTGAGAGTCTCCTCGATGTCGGCGAGGGAGCCCTTGTAATCGCCCAGGTAGTAGAGGGCCGTGGCGCGCTTGTTGTAGCCCTCGGCGAACTCCCCGTCCATTTCCACCACATCCTCGAAGATGGCCAGGGCGGCGGCGAACTCCCCCCGGTTCAACAGCGCGGTGCCCTCGCTCAGCCGCCGGTCCACTGCCGGGTCGCCGGAGCGCATCCAAATTTGCCAGATCGACTGCTCGCCGAGCAGGCGCACGCCGGCGTCGCGGTCGCGCAGCGCCTCCACCAATTGGGGCACCGATTCCTGGGTGGCGTGCTGGCCCAGCCACAGCGCCGCCTCGCGGCGGGCATCGGTTTCGCCGCCGCGGAGCAACTCGTGGCGGGACTGCAACTCCGCCTCCGCGCCCGTGGCCAGCAGACTGGGGACAAGCGATCCAACCAGCAGCCCCGTGAGCAGCACCGTGAGCAGCGCCGTCAGCTGTACCGCCCCCAAAACGGGCGGCCGGAGGTGGGTGGACTGTGGGGCGGAACGGTAGGTCATGGCCGTGGCCGGAAATGCGCGCGATTTGGGTCCAACAGCGCCTCGATGTGGAAACAGCACAACAAACCAATCGGAAAGCCCCGATCCCTTAAAGGGAATCTCTCCACCGAGCTTCAGCGGCTTTTCGCGCAATCTCCAACCGGCGTTCGGGCGAAAGAGCATTTTTCCGTGCTTTTCCCCTTTTGAGCCCGCCAATTTTGCCGCGCGCAACGGCGTGTGGATTCTTTCCGCTGCCGGACGGGGTATCTTCGGTAGGCTGGTCCGCTGTGGCGTCCTGGACACTGGACGCTGCCGATCGGTTCAGATCGCGGGGTCGGCTTTTCGGTCGTTTGGCCATGACCTATCTGTAACACAGGCCCTGCTCGAGCGCACTAGCCAGGCAATTCAATCCGACCCACTACCCGCCGCGAATGCCTGTCCCGGTACCCCGCTGGGGGCGGGCTGCTTTCCATTCATAGGAAACTTTTGTACATTCCGAATCTAATGGGGAAATGTGCCCCCGAACGTCGCTTTCCTGACCCTGCCCACCGCGGCGCTGGGCGGGTGGAGAGCCCGTGACGAAGGCGGTGTAGCCTTATGATGGAGTTCGAGAAGGCGATCCACGACGCCTCGACCCTGTTCCTGTTCGATCTGCGCTCGCAGCACCGGCTACAGGAATGGGCGGAGGCGGCCGCTCCCCGCTCGCGGGACCGTACCCTGCTGCGCCTCAGCCTGGCCGCGTTTACCTACTACAACGCGGTGGAAGCGCAGGTGGAGAACCTGCACACCTACATCAAGCAGGCCTCGGACGTTCTCAACGAGGTAAAGCGCTTCCGGGAAGACCGGGTGGTCTACACCATGGCCTTGCGCATGGAGGTGGACCTGCTGATGAGCGGCTCCCTGCTCAAGTTCCTGGAGTCCCCACCGGGCCAGGAGCGTGTCCACCTCTTCAACGAGGCGGACCGGCGGGCGCTTTCCATCTGCGAGTCGCTGCTGCGCAACCTGCCCACGAACTTCGATCCGCTGCCCAACACCTGGTACACCTCCCTGATCCCGCTCTTTCCGCCCTTCCAGGACCAGACGCTGCTCTATTACCGGGACCGCGTGAAGGACAACCGCATCGTGGCCCTGGCGGGCATCTTGCGCCAGTTGCGGCGCGAGCTGGTGGCCGCGGCGGGGGTGATTCAGGCCAAGCAGTTCGTGTCCGAGCACAACGTCAAGGTGAAGCCTCCGAGCCTGCTGCGGGGGCTGTTCCGGCAGGGTCTGCAGGAGGTGCTGTCCCGGGCCGAATCGGATCTGCCCCACCACTTCCAGCTGAGCAGCGATATCACCCTGCCCAAGCAGGTGGCGTTCTCTGAGTTGGACGCCGCAATGACTACGGTCGAGGCCACCATCGATCAGTCCAAGCGGGAGCGGGACGTCCGCAAGTACACCGGCTCCCTGCTGCACCTGGGCATCCTGAACTTCCTCCGGGGCAATCACGGCCGCAGCGTGCAGGCACTGGTGCACACCCTGCGCGCCAGCAAGAACATCGATCCGCAGGACAAGAAGCTGCGCATGTACCGGCACGAGGAGTTTTCCGACATCCCCTTCATGATCGGCACGAACTTCCTCCGCCACGCCATGGACGAGGAGGCGACCGAGGAAACCAGGGCGATGGGCCTGCAGAAGAGCAAGGGCGGGTTGATGCAGGCCCTCGTGATTAGCCCCGACTATCACCAGGCCTACGTCAACCTGTGCCTCGCCGTCGCGCTGGAAGGGGAAGAGGACCCCCGCGCGGTGATCGATCTCTACATGAGCCAGTTCGACAACGACCTCTCCCAGATCAACCCGGCGGTCTTCCGCAACCTGGGCCTGCTGGAGAGTCAGGAGGGGATCGGCCACGTGCCGCCGAGCATGGTGAAATGGCTGATGCTCTCCAAGCTCTGCTCGGGCGGCGAGATAACCGAGGGGCGCAAGATGCTGCAGGAGCTAAAGACCCTCTACATCCTCAACGCCCACGAATATTCGGCGGTGTACCTGGACACGTACCGCTCGGCCCTGCGCACCCACCAGGAATCGTTCATCGAGGATCTGAAGAACGACAACGTCCACTCGGCGATCCTGTTCCACATCGCTCATGCCCACACCTACCTCTCCCTGGCCCAGGGCAAGGACAATTCGGAACTCAAGGTGGATCTGGACAAGCTGGATCAGGGGATCGATCTGAACTCCGAAGCGCTCTACTTTAACCGGAAGAACCCCATGGCCGAGCGGCTCGTGGAAACACAGTCCCAGCTGCTGGTCTACCTCAGCCGCCGCGCCGAGCAGCGCTGGGACAACATCAACGTCAATATCGGCCAGCGCTTCCAGCTCTACGAGGACTTCCTGCGCCAGGAGCGCACCTACGGCCAGATGAAGCAGCGCCTGGCCGAGCTGAAGTTGGAATCCCTCCTCCCCGAAATCCAAATCTCCCAGGCCGCCCGGCTGAAGATGGATGGCGTGATCAGCGAGGATCAGCGCAAGCGCATCCGCGACCGTGTGATGGCGGGCTGATCGGCCCGCCGGTCATTCCCCCGCATTCACGCGTCCCCCTCGCCGCCATTCCCAGGGCGGGACACAGTCCATGGCCCAGAGCCCCCGGCGGCCGGCGCGGGCGTCCGCCTCCAGCGAGGCGTAGGGCTCCCCCCGCTCCGGATCGGCGTAGGCGAGCCCCCCTGAGACCAGGGCGGCATTGAGCGGCTCCCCGCCGGGAAACCGGCAGAGGGCCGCCGGTTCCGCTCCGTCTTGACCGGCCGCCAGTTCGCAGGTGAGGGGCTGGGTTTGCAGCAATTCCTGGAGAAACGACGCGGCGAAGGCGCCCATGCGGAATGTTTCGCCGTCGGGCTTGAGGCAGCTTTGGCCGAGCTCCGGCGCGTCGATACCCCACAGGGTCAGCCGGCGGCCGCCAACCACCAGCGTGTCGCCGTCGACGACACGGGCGATTCCGTAAACAGCGATGCCGGAAAGGGGGGCGCCGTCACCGGCTTCCTCCCCATGGCCGGGGTGAGCCGCGCCCAGCCAGGTGGCCACAAAGGCCGCTGCCCATAGGACGCGCTTGTGAATCATGGGACCATTCGCGCGAAGGGGCGGGGCAAGCGTGCGGCTGCCGGAGCGGACCCTACTGGAGTTCCGCCACCAACTCGGCGGCGCGGGCGTTGCCCACGGCGATCATCACTCGGCTGGAGGCGAGGGCGCGGTCGACGCCGTCCGTGGCGTTCTCGCAGGTGCGTTTGGCGTGTTCGAGCACGTTGCTGGCGTCGTCCAGGAAGCGCTGTGCCAGCCGCCGGTCCTCATCGGGCAACGCGTCGATCTTTTCGCCGACCTCCGCGATCAAGCGCTCCGCCGCGGCGATTTGTTTTTCGCAATCCGCCGCCAGCACCGCCCCGGGGAGGCCCAGCAATGTTACTCCCAGGGCCATTACCAGGGCTGCTCGCAGGATTGGGGCAATCCATCGTTTTCCCATGCTTCCGCTCCTTCGATTCGTCCACGGGGTCCGGCCCTCCCGGCATACGTGCGGCCCTCGCGCGGCGTGGTGGGGTGAAGTGTAGCCGATTACCCGCGCGCGGGAAACTTCGGTGCGGCGTTAGGGCGTGTTGGGGGCGGCGGGGGCGCCGTCCTCGTGGGCGAAGGCCTGCTCCAGGTGGACGGCGTAATCGGAGGGGGGGCGGGAGAGAACGCCGTCGTCCGCACGGACGTAGTCCAATTGCGGTATCTCCGCCGCGTCGCCCAATAGCCAGCCCTCCGGCATGTGCACCGGGCAGGGCCGGCTGGGCAGGGCGTTGGCGTAGAAATAGCGGTACTGCCGGGAATCCAGCGGGCAGTAGGGCGAGATCAGCTCGCCCGAATCGATGCAGGTGGCATGGGCCACGGGAGGGCCCGCGTGGACCGCACAGACGTCTCGAGGCGCCTCGGAGGCGAGGTAATAGTAGGTCTCGGTGTGGGGGCACCATTCCCCCGCCGCTTGTCCCGAGACCGTGCAGGTGCGGACGGCCACGTAGGGCTCGTCCGGCGTCGGGAAGGACTCGCCCTCGTAGGGCGGCAGCACCTTGTCCATGAACCGGCGCCACAGGGAAGCCGTGGTGCGGCCACCCGCCTCGAACGGCATGATGGCGTTGTCGTCGTGACCGCTCCACAGGCCCGCGACCAGGGTCGGCGTGAAGCCGATGAACCAGGTATCGCGCGGGCCGTCGTTGGTGCCGGTCTTGCCGCCCACTGGCCGGTCCAGCCGCGCCCGCCAGCCGGTGCCCCGCCGCACCGCGCCCTCGAGCAGGCGGTTGATCTGGAACGCGGTCCAGGGGGAGACGACCTGCTCCGGCGGCTCGGCGAAATGCTCGTAGTGCACGGTGCCACCGCTGCCCTCGATCCTGCGGACGAACACCGGCCGCGCGCGCAATCCCCCGTTGGCGAAGGTGGCGTAGGCGGAGGTCAGCTCCAGCAGCGTCACCTCCGAGCACCCGAGGGCGACGCACAATCCCATCCGCGACCGCACGTCGATGCCCAAGCGCCGGGCGAGGCGCTTGACGGGCAGGATGCCGATCCGGTTCAGGAGCTGCACGGCGATCACGTTGCTCGAGGCTTCCAACGCCCGGCCCAGAGTCATGCGCGGATCGAGAGGCAGCACGCTCTTTCCGGAGTCGCGCACGACGCCGTAGCGCTCGCCGTAATTGTGGGGTTCGTAGATTTCCTCGCCGCCTTCCGGATACTCCCGCCCGTAGCGCACCGGCTCGTCCCGGAACACCGTCTGCGGGCCGTAGCCCTGCTCGAAGGCCGTGGCGTACAGGATCGGCTTGAACGCCGAGCCGGGCTGGCGGCGGGCCTGGGTGGCGCGGTTGAACTGGGAGGCGGCGAATTCCACCCCGCCCACCAGCGCCAGCACCTCCCCGCTCCGCGGATCCATGGCCACCAGCGCCCCTTGACTGGCGGAACTGCTCCCCTCGCCGAATCGCGCGACGACCTCCTCGGCCGCGGTCTGCAGCTCGGGATCGAGCGTGGTGTAGACGCGGAAGCCCCGTCCCGAAACGCGGGAAACACGCATCGCCTCCCGCATTTCCTTCAGCACTTGCTGCACGAAATAGGGCGCGTTGGTTACCTCCTCCGCGGGCCGGTACACGATGAGCGGCTCGGAGATCGCCACGGCGTGCTCTTCCGTCGCGATCCAGCCCAGCCGGCGCAGGTTGTCCAGCACGACCCGCTGCCGCATCAACCCGGGGCTGTCCGGCGCGAACTCCAGCAGCGGCGGCTCCTCCTCGTCCGCGACCCGGGCGCCAACGAGAAACCCTTCCGGCTTCTTGATTAGTGCCGCGAGAAACGCCGCCTCGACGAGGAAAAGTTCGGCCGCGGGCTTGAGGAAGTAGCTCCGCGCGGCCTGCTCCACCCCGTAAATTCCGTAACCGAAATAGACCTGATTCAGGTAAAGGGCCAGGATTTGCTCTTTCGGATAGGTCCGCTCCAGGGCCAGGGCCATGAAGATCTCCTTGATCTTCCGGGCCAGCGTGCGCTCCGAGGAGAGCAGGGTCAGCTTGACCAATTGCTGGGTGATCGTGCTGCCGCCCTGGCGGAAGGCGAGGGCCTGCACATCGGCCCAGATGGCGCCCAGCAGACGCACCGGATCCATTCCCCGGTGGCTGAAGAACCGGCGGTCCTCGATGCCCACGACGGCTTTTTGCAGGTGCGGGGAAATCCCGGAGAGCGGAACCGTGTGGCGGTCTTCGGTGCCCTCGATGGTCGCCAGCACCTCTCCCGTGCGGTCGAAGATGATCGTGTTGTCGGCGTTGCGCGCCACGACGGCGTCGAAGCGTTGCACCACGCCCGGCGCCCAGATGTAAAAGCCCACCACCACCCCCAGGGTCACGGTGAGGCAGCCGCCCAGAAACCAGGCGGATATCGCCCGCATCCGGGTGAAAGTACCGGTCCGCTCCGGCTCACGAGTGGCGGCGCTCATGCTCGACGGCCTGCTCAATTTTCAGAAAGTGAAAGTACAGCCGAGGGTGGGGCGGCTTGCGTTCGCGGCGGTCGGCGGCACCGATGCAGTTGGCGGCCGGCCTCTTCGGAGCGCATCTTTGCGCGGGGTACCGCAGCGGCCCATCCCTAGGCCATCCGTTGTCTGTGCCGTTTCCATGCACGGAACGCACCGGACTTAGGCTATCATACCAAGCGCCCCGGGGCGGTCAATGCGGCTCGCGGCACCCATCTGCCGAGTGGGAGCCGGTTGGGGGGTTGGCCACGAGTTTCGGTCCCGGCGGCCGCCCCCACTGCGCCGCCTGAGCAGGCGGAATTTTCACGCGGAGGCGAACCTGAATGTGTGGTAGGTTACTTGCTCGATCGGTGGGCATCCCATGGCTGCCGGAAGGCCTGTGGTCGAGGGTACCGACTCTCCTCGCGCGGCGATGGCATACTCGCGGGCACGGGAGCGGCGCACGACGGCGTGGGGGACTGCGGGCCGCCAGCCGGGGAACCCAATTCGGGAGAATCCGTTCCACTTTAAGGGTTTCGCTCCGGCTTCCGCGGCGTGGGGCCGGTCCGGGACGCATCGTGCGGAAGCCCTCCTCACTCCGGTCCAGCGAAAGCGGCAC
>JAPUJL010000475.1 GCA_027296185.1 SAR324 cluster bacterium
CCGGGCCTGAGGCTCCGATCGCTCCCGGCGGCGGCCGGGCATTCCCATGTGACGCTCCGCCCATCCGCGTTTAGCCTATTCGTCTGGTCATCGGGCCTCGCGGCGATGGGGGCGCCCGCACCCACAAGGCCCAACGCGAGCTGGAAGGACTCGCCTAGTTCAGGCACGGCGCGGCCGCGCGCCTCATTCGCTGCAAAAAATCAGCACCGGGGGCTCCCGCCATGTCGCGCGAATTGCTGGCGTTGCTGATCGTAGCCCTGCTGGCGTTGCCCTGGCCCCTGTGGTGGGGGCTGCGGCTGGGCCGGCGGCGGCGGCTGCTCCGGCGCGCCCGGCTGGCCGCCGCGGCGCGGCGGGAGACCGATCCCCAGAAGCGGCGGGAAATGCTGCTGCGCTGGAACGACATGGGCGGGGGCGATGCGGCCAAGCGCTCCCTGCGGCGCAACGCGGTCCGCGAGCAGGGCCGGCAAGCCCGCACCCGGGGCGAGCCCGTGACCGCCAATCCCTTCCCCATCACCCTCTGGGGACGCGGCCGGCAGTGGAAGTCCGGGTGGAGCTCCGTGGAAAAACAGGTGCGCTGGCTGGAAAGCCACCGCGAGGACGTCCCCCAAGACCGCAGACCCTAGAGGCGCGGAGTGAATCCCCCCAGAATCAGACATCCACGAACGTGGCGAAGGCGCTGACGGGCTCCCGGGGCGTGACCAGTTGGTTCTCCGGCGCCTCGGGATCGGCGTAACCCAGGGACATGCCGCACAGGACCACCTCGTCCTCCGGGATGCCGATGTGCTCCCGCAGGATCGCGTGGTACTTGGCGAAGGCCGCCTGGGGGCAGGTGTGCAGCCCCTCCCCCCGCGCCGCGATCATGATATTCTGCAGAAACATGCCGTAGTCGAGCCAGGAGCCCCGCTCGAGGGCGCGCGCGATGGTGAAGATCATGCCGATGGGCGCGTCGAAGAACAGGAAGTTCCGCGCATGCTGGGCCTTGGTGCCCTCCCGGTCGCCCTTCTGGATGCCGAGCAGGCCGAACAGTTCCCAGGCGATCTGCCGCTGGCGGCTTTTGAACGGCTCCGGCAGCCGGTCCGGGGAGCGCTTCAACTCGGGCTGGTGTTCGTCCGCGCGATTGAAGTGCGCATCCACCAACGCCTCGGACAACCGGGACTTCCGCTCCCCGCCGAGGACGTACACCCGCCAGGGCTGGATGTTGACCCCGCTGGGCGCGCGGCTGGCCACCTCCAGTACCCGCTCCACGGTCTCCCGGGGCACCGGGCGCGGCAGAAACCGCCGCATGGACCGGCGGGTCTCGATCGCCTCCCGGGGCGTCCCGGCGATGTCCTCCTCCAGCTGCTGCGCCGCTACCGCGATACTCCGAGTCATGCTCCGCTCCGAATGGTTTGGGTCAGGCGGGCCTGCATCGCGGCCCAATTCGCTCCAGCGTGCATTATAGCCTCACTTCCCCCGGATGGCATGCCTATGCCGTTCGGATTGGCCGTTTGCCACCGGCGCGGCGTTGCGCCAGAATGCGCCCCTAGCGGCCCGTCCACCAATCCTGGGAGGTGCGTCATGATCCGATCCGCTGTTTGGCTTCAGACATTCGGCCGTGCGGCCCGCCTGTTTGCCGCCGTGCTGGCGGTGGGCGCGATCTGGGCCACGCTCTTGGCTGGCCCGCCCGCGGGGGCGGTGGAGAAGCTGGCGATCGCCCACCTCTACCCGGAGAACCTGACCAACAACGAGGTGCACCCGGCGATGGTCTACTTCAAGACCCTGCTCGAGGAGCGCACGGGGGGCTTCTACGAGGTCGAGATCTTCGCCGGCGGGCAACTGGGCAACGAGGTGGAAACCCTGCGGGAAACCCAGGACGGGGTCACGATCCAGATGACCATCCCCTCCTCGGGCGCCTTCTCGTCCTTTTACCGGAAGTACCAAGCCATCGTGGCGCCCTACCTCTTTCCGGACAAGCTCACCGCCTGGGCGTTTTTCGATTCGGCGTTCATGGCGGATTTCATGGGCGGCTTGCCGGAAATCGGGCTGCGCTATCTGGGTACGATGGACGACGGCGGGGGGTTCGTGGTGCTGACCAACAGCCTGCGGCCGGTCTACTCCAAGGCGGATTTAGTGGGCATGCGGGTGCGCACCGAGGAGAACCCTTCCCACATGGCGATTATGAACGCCATGGGCGCCTCCGCCACGCCCATGGCCTGGGGCGACGTGATCCCGGCGCTGGCGACCCAGACCGCCCACGCCCAGTTCAACGCGCCGGTGGTGATCGCCGCCTTCAACCTGTGGGACGTGCAGAAGTACGTGACCTACCTCAACCACATCTACAACACGCTCAACTGGGTGGTCAGCGAAACCTGGTTCCAGGCCCAGAGCGAAGCCCACCGGTTGGAAATCCTCCGCGCCTCGCGGGAGGCGATTCTGTACTCCCGGGCGCTGGCGGCGCACCTGTCCATCCAGGCGGTGGAGGAATCCAAAAAAAAAGGAATGGTCGTCAACACCATCGCCGCGGACGACCTGGCCGAGTTGAGGCGGATGTCCCTGGCGGGCTACCGGGAGTGGGCGATCGACGAGTTCGGCCTGCCGGCGGAGCTGGTGGACGGCGTGCGCGCCGAGGTGGCCCGCATCCATGAAGAACTGGGCCGCACCTACCTGCGCCGCTACGCAAGATAATCGGGCACCTGGCGGTGGCCTTCGGTCAAGCAGGATGCGGAACGGGACCCTGGGGGATTGCCGATCGGCCGCAGGCGGTTCCGGCTGAAATTCCGCGGCTAGGCTCGATGGTTGTCGATCCGTTCCAGCATGTCCCCGTACAGCCCGCGCTGGATGCGCTCGATCGAAGTGAACTCGTGGGGATAGCCCAGGGGTATGCGGCTGACCTCATTCAGCTGCGCCAGGTGGTCGTCGTCCAACTCGAAGTCCAGGCAACCCAGGTTCTGCTCGATCTGCTCGACGGTACGCGCCCCGACGATGGGCACCATCACGCCCTTTTGGCGGCGCACCCAGTTGATGGCCACCTGCGCGTCGGGCCGCCCGATCTCCCGGGCGATCTTCCCCAGTTCGCGGGCGATGCCGAAGTTGCGCTCGGTGAAGAAGCGGTTGTTCATGAACATGCGCCGGGTCACCGCCTCGTCCCGCTTTGCGTCGCCGGAGTACTTGCCCGTCAGCAGCCCCCCGGCCAGGGGCGCCCAAGCAGCGATGGCCAGGTCGTGGGCCCGGGCCATGGGCAGAAATTCCCGCTCCGGCGTACGCTCGATCAGGCTGTATTCGATCTGCAGGGCCACGAAGCGCGTCCAGCCCCGTAGCTCCGCCAGGGTGTTGGCCTGGGAGACGATCCAGGCGGGGGTGTTGGAGATGCCTACGTAGAGCACTTTTCCGGCCCGCACCGCGTCGTCCAGGGCACGCATCACCTCGTCCACGGGGGTCATGTAGTCCCAACTGTGTACCCAGTAGAGATCGACGTAGTCGGTGCGCAGCCGCTTCAGGCTGGCCTCGAGGGATTGCACCAGGTTCTTGCGCTGGTTTCCGCCGGCGTTGGGATCGTCGGGGCGCATGTTGAGGGTATACTTGGTGGCCAGCACAATTCGTTCGCGCTTGTCCGCGATGAATTCGCCGACGTACTCCTCGCTGGTACCGTCGATGTACTTGTTGGCCGTGTCAATGAAGTTCCCGCCCCGGTCGAGGTACGTGTCGAAGATGCGGCGGCTCACATCCTTCGGGGCGCCGTTCCCCCAGCCCTCGCCGAAGGTGAGCGCGCCCAGGGAGATTTCCGAAACCCGCAACCCGCTGCGTCCCAGCAATTTGTAGCGCATGGCCCTCCGTCGGTCTTGTTCCGCACACCCTTCGCCGGGTACGATAGTCCGTCATCCGCTTCCGGGCAACCGCGCGCCGCAAACGCGGCCAGGCTTTGGCAATCGAATTTTCCGGAGTGCAACCGTATGCCCACCGCAGTCACTCAGGGCCTGGAAGTCTCGGTCGAATCCTTCTATCTCGAGGATCAGTCCGACTCGGAAAACAACGTCTTCGCCTTTGCCTACCGGGTGCGCCTGAAGAACCTGGGCGAGCAGACGCTGCAACTCCTCAGCCGGCACTGGGTGATCACCGACAGCACCGGCACCGTGCGCCAGGTGCGCGGGGAGGGAGTGGTCGGGCAGCAACCCATCCTGGCGCCGGGGGAGGACTACGAGTACGTGAGCGGGTCGCGGCTGGATTCCCCCATGGGCACCATGCACGGCACCTACCGCATGCGCACCCCCAACGGCGAAACCTTTGAGGCCGAAATCCCCCTGTTCACCCTATCGGCCAATCCTACGCTGAATTGAGGGGGCGGTCCGGGGTCGTTGCGGTTGCACCCAAGTGTGGTTTTACAGCAGCTTCACGAGCCCCGCGACGATCGCGATTCCCCCTGGAATCATCGCCCCCATTCTCACCGTCGAGCGCAACTCCACCTCCTTGTGGTCTGCCTTGAGCCGGGCTTCCAACTCGTGGAGATCGTGCCGGAGCCGGGTTTCGCGCTCTTGCAAGTCCCGCTTGGTGGCGAGTTGATCGTTGACCAAATCCGCCATCGTTGTTCCTTTGCCGGTTAACGGTCGGGACGATGGCGCCCCCCGGGCGCCGCGCTAGGATTTAGGGGGATCCTCGAACTTGGGTCCGCAGCGGATTTCCATCTCGATAGGGATATTTTCGAGCAGGGTGCGGCCCAGGGCATCGCAGAGCTTGGCCGCTTCGGTATTGGTATTGGGCCGCGCCAGCATGCAGATCGGGCGCAACTCGCGGGAAGCGTCGGTATCCAGATAGGCCATACCCAGGAATTTCACCGCCCGCGGGAGGTTGCCCATGCGCCGGCTCCACTCGACGAAGCACTTGCGCTCTTGTTCCTGGCGGAGGGCCTCCGTGGCCTCGCCGTCGAACAGGATTCCGAATTCGCGGTAATAGCTGCGCCAGGAATCCTCGGAATCCAGATGGACGGTGAAGGTCCGTCCATCCGGAGAGGACTGCGCAAGGCAAAGGGTGGCGGCCCCCATGACCAGTAACGCGGCGATCGATGCGCGTGCGATCCGCTTCACCATGGTTGCTCCTTGAGTGGCATGGCCGCCGCGATCGCTCTTCCGGCGTGGCGCTCTGCCGGCGTGGCACTCTGCCGGTGGACATGGCAACGTGAACGGCACCCCCGTTGACCGTCCGGACGCCGGCCGAGCCGGGCCGGGCGGAAAGGCGGCAGCGCCAACCTTACCCGCATGACGCGGTGAATTCCCGCATGACCGGTGCGTTTCGCGGCGCACGGGAGAAAGATTCCCTATACCAGTTTCCGGTTTCGATGACACTTCATGGCGGTGTGGCCGCCGCCGATGACGCTTTTTGGCCGGGCGGCGGCAGCCGCCGGACCGCGTAACCCAGGCCGGTGCGCCGGCGGATCGATCCAACGAGGCTCCCCATGCCCATGCTCGACCGGGGCGACTGCTCCCTCTTCTACGATGTCCACGACCTCACGCCTCCCTGGGTGGAAAACGCGGCGACGATCGTCTTTCACCACGGGGTGGGGATCAACGCCGATATCTGGATCGAGTGGCTGCCTGCTCTCGCCGGGCGCTACCGCATCGTGCGCTTCGACACCCGCGGCTTCGGCAGCTCCACCGCGCCGGGCAAGGGCTATCCCTGGAGCCTGGACATGCTGGTCGAGGACGTGATCGCCGTGGCGGGGGCGGCGGGGGTGGAGCAGTTTCACCTCGTCGGCGAATCCCTCGGGGGCACGGTGGCCATGGCGCTTGCCGCGAAGCATCCGCAAGCGGTGCACAGCCTCACCGTCTGCTCCGCCTCCCACCGCGGCGGCGGCATCCAGCGGGTGCGGGAATGGCGCGAGTTCATCGGGCGCAAGGGAATGGAGGCCTGGTCCGATCGGATGATGGGCCTGCGCTTCACGGATGGCGCGCTGCCTCGGCCCGTGTACCGTTGGTTCGACCGGGTGCAGGGCGCCTCTTCGGCGGATTCGGTGCTGGATCTGGCCGACCTATTGATCGGCACCGATATTTCCTCCGCCTTGCTGGAGATTCGGGCGCCCACCCTGCTGCTGGCGCCGGACGGCAGCCCGTTCGTGCCGGTGGCGATCCCGTTGGAAATCCGGGAGCGCATCCCCAATTGCGAACTGCAGGTGTTCGCGGGCGCCCGGCACGGGCTCGCCTGCTCTCATGCCCGCGCCTGCAGCCGGACCCTGCTCGACTTCCTGGCCCGGCACGGATTCGGCTAGGCTCCGCCTGAAAGTTCCGGCCCGCCCCTCACCCCCGCCTTCGCTCGGGACCGGCGAGACGCCCCCTATGCGGGTTCCTCGGAAAGGAGGCCCACGGAGAGCGAACGATGAGCGATCCGCGCTGCCGACGTTGGGCGCGCGGGCCGCGCCTGCCCAGGCTCCGCTTCCGCCTGGAACGACGGGGAATGGGCGCGGAGCCTCAACCCACCGTGCCTCAACCCACCATGCTGTAGCCTCCACTGACGCTGAGCACCTGGCCGGTGATGTGGCCCGCCGCCTCGTCCGAGGAGAGGAAGAGCACGGCGTTGGCTACGTCGCGGGCCTTGCCCAGCTTCCGCAGGGGCATGTTGTGGGCGATCTTGGCCAACTGATCCTCCGAGTAGAGCTCGTCCTTGTTCACCCACAGGCTGGTGCTGCCGATCTCGTCGCCGGATTGCGGGACGGTGAACCCCGGACAGATGGCGTTGCAGCGAATGCCGAAGCGCCCGTTCTCCTTGGCGATGGTCTTCATGAAGCCGTTGATGGCCGCCTTGACCCCGCTGTAGACCGCTTGGCGCGGTTCTCCCTGGCGGCTGGCGTCGGAACTGAGGGAGACGATTGCTCCCTTGTTCTGCTCGATCATGGTCTCCAGCACCGCGCGGGTACAATTCAACACGCCGCCGTAGTTGACCTGGATGACCTTCTGCCAGACCTCCGGGTCGGTCTGGGTGAAAAAGGCGGGCGGGTCCCACCAGCCCGCGTTGTTGATCAGCACGTCCACTCGCCCCTGAGCGTCGCGGGCGCTGCGCACCAGGTTTTCCGCCTGATCGAGCCGGGACACGTCGGTCAGGACCACCTGCACGTCGCCCGGCCCGGCGCTGTTCGCCGTCTCGGCCACCTTGCCCGCCTGCTCCGGGTCGATGTCGCCCACCGTGACGTGGGCGCCCTCGGCCGCCAGGCCCAATACGATGGCGCGGCCGATGTGCGAGCCGCCCCCGGTGACGATCACCGATTTGCCAGCCAGTCCCAGATCCATGGCGCCTCCTGTTCGCTGGGCGTCTGCTTCTTCCCACGCCCGCCCGCGCTGCCGCGCTTTGGAGGAGGCCTCAGGGGCCGCTCCTCCCGTGTAACCTGGCGGGTGGGATTCGTCTGTTCTCGGCGCCTTGTATCGGGGTGCGGCGGGAAAAGCAATCCCGGCGCCCACTATCCGCCGGCTGGTGGCCGGGCGGGATCCTAGCGGGATTGCAGCCCCACCGCGCGATCTGGTACACCAGTGCGGGCGGCGCGCAAGGTTCGGGCGTGTGCCCCTGCGCGGCGGAATTGGCTCCGCCTGGGATGTGGCCCACGCCGGGCTCCTGCTCCCGTCGGACGAGGCGAAATTCATCGCTGCGGCGGTGCTGCCCTTCACCGGCGGCCAGAGCGCGGTCATCGGCTACACCGGGCAGGGGGCTGGCTCTCGCGGAAGCACGGCCCCGCACTCGTTCGAGGAACGGAAACGCACATGGCAAGAATACCCCTGGTGGAAAAGGCCGATGCGGCGCCCCGCGTCGCGGATTACTACGCGAAACTGGAAGAGGGCGGCTTCCAGGTGCTGAACATCTACAAGGCGCTGGGGAACTGCCCGCAGTTCGTCCCGG
>JAPUJL010000476.1 GCA_027296185.1 SAR324 cluster bacterium
AATTTCGTGCGGGGGGATGCGATCGCCGGACTCATCATCACCGCCGTCAATATCCTGGGCGGCCTGGTGATCGGGGTGTTCCAGTTCGGCATGGACCTCAGCTCGGCACTGGATACCTATACCGTCCTGACCGTCGGCGACGGACTCGTCTCCTCCATCCCGGCACTGGTTGTCTCCGTCGCCGCGGGTCTCGCGGTGACCAAGGCTTCGGTGGACCAGCCGCTCAGCGAGGATTTGACCTCGCAGATTCTGGGCAATCACCGGGCGCTGGCGATCGTTTCGCTGGTGCTGCTCGTCTTCGCGGTGATTCCGGGGATGCCCACCCTGCCGATGCTGACCGTATCGTCGATGCTGGGCGGCATTGCCTACATCATTTATCGGAACCGGCGCCGGACGATCACGCAGGAGGCGGAGGAATCGGCGCTGCAGGTCCAGCGCGAATTGGAGGAGGCGCCCGAGGACATCGAGAGCGTGCTGCCCATCGACATGCTCGGGATCGAGCTGGGTTACGGGCTGATCCCACTGGTGGACAAGGAGCAGGACGGGGAGATGCTGGAGCGGATCAAGTCCATCCGCCGCCAGGTGGCGATGGACTTGGGCTTCATCGTTCCTCCGATTCACATCAAGGACAACCTGGAGCTTCCGCCGGGCGGCTACTCGATCATCATCAAGGGGGTCGAGGTAGGCCGCGGCGAATTGATCATCGATCACTTTCTGGCCATGCGCACCGGCGACGTGGAGGAGGAGGTTCCCGGCCTGGAAACCATCGAGCCGGCCTTCGGGTTGCCGGCCCTTTGGATCACGCCGGAAGATCAGGAGCGCGCCCAGTTTGCCGGGTACACGGTGGTCGATATCCCCACCGTGCTCGCTACCCATCTCACCGAGGTGATCCGCCGCCACGCGCCGGAATTTGTGGGCCGGCAGGAAACCCAGCGGCTGCTGGACAACTTTGCCAAGACCGAGCCGAAGGTGGTCGAGGAACTGGTGCCCAACGTGCTGCAGCTGGGCACGGTGCAGAAGGTGCTGCAGAATCTGCTCGGCGAGCGGGTCTCCGTGCGCGACCTGCACACCATCCTGGAGACGATGGCCGACATGGGCGGGATGACCAAGGATGCGGACCTACTCACCGAATACGTCCGCCAGAGCATGGCGCGCACCATCACCCGGCAATACCAGACGCCGGACGGCATGCTGCCGCTGGTCTCGCTCTCCCAGGAATACGAGGAGCAGTTGGCCGGCGCCATTCAATCCACGCCCCAGGGCGCCTATCTGGGGCTGGATCCGCAGATCGCCCAGACCATCATCCAGAATATCGAGTCCCAGTTGGAACGCTTCTCGGTGTTCAACTACCAGCCGATTCTGCTGTGCTCGCCGTTGATCCGGCCGCACGTGAAAAAGCTTACCGAGCGTTTCATCCCCAACCTGGTTGTGCTCTCCCACAACGAGATTTCCCACGACGTACGCATCGAGTCGCTGGGAATTGTGGGCTAGCCCGATGATTCGCGACGAACGGATGCGCTTCGCTCACCAAGGAACCGGCTAGCAATGCAAATCAAGAAATTCCGCGGGGCCGACATGCAGGAAGCCCTGCAGCACGTCAAGCGGGAATTGGGTCAGGATGCCATCATTCTTTCCACCCGCCAGGTGCGCGGGGGCGGGGGCACCTTCGGCCTCTTCGGAAAGCCCATGCTGGAAGTGACCGCGGCGCGGGACGCGGAGGAGAACGGGGGCGATGCGGCCGGGCTCCTCGCCTCGCTGCCCAATGCCTTTGCCAAGGGCCGGCGGGTGCGGGGCGCCGGGACGGAATCCGACTTGGTCAAGCAGATCCTGGCCAGGAATCAAATAGATACCCAGAGTCTGCTGGCGCCCCTGCAGGACGAGATTCAGGAGTTGAAGGAACTGCTTCACCACGCGGGCGATGTCCAGCGGGAAAGCGTGCGCGAGAGCGTCTCCCTCTCCCAAATACAGTCGGAAATCTCCGAGATGCGACAGACGCTGCAATCGCTCTCGGCGCAGTCGGCGGGGCTCCGCGAGGCGGAGTACGCGGAGAATCTGGTGGTGCTCTTCCAGCAGTTGATCTTCAACGGCATGGAGGAGAAGTTCGCCCGCCGGCTCATCGAGGAATCGATGAAAAACATCCCCGTGGGCGAAATGGAGGACTTCGCCTACGTGAAGATTTTCCTGGCGCGCATGCTGATGAAGATCCTCAAAGTCACCGGGGGAATTCGCACCGAGCCCAACCGGCAGACCATTGCGGCGCTGATCGGCCCCACGGGCGTGGGCAAGACCACGACCGTGGCCAAGCTCGCCTCGGAGCAGATGCTGAAATTCCGGCGAAAGGTGGGGCTGATCACGGTGGATACCTTCCGCATCGCCGCGGTGGAGCAGCTCAAGGTCTACGCCAAGATCATGGGCGTGCCGATCACCGTGGTGGGCAGCAAGCAGGAGCTCCGCCGCGCCATCCAGGAATTCGCCGAATGCGACGCGATCTTCGTCGATACGGGCGGGCGCTCCCAGCGGGATGGGCTACAGATGTCGGAAATCTATCGGATGTTCGGCGGCGACGACCCGATCGACGTTTACCTGACGATGAGCGTGACCACCAAGGACTCGGATCAGAGCGAGATCACCCGCCGCTTCGGGCAGATCCCCCTGGCGGGGGTGATGTACACCAAGCTGGACGAGAGCACGACCTTCGGTTCGATGTTCAACCACTCGATTCGGTTCAAGACCCCGGTCGCCTATCTCACGACCGGGCAAAAGGTCCCGGAAGATATCGAAGTCGCCACCAAGGAACGGCTGGTCGATCTGCTGCTGAATATTGTAGGTAACTGAGACCCGCCGCCCCCGCCGGAGCATCTGCGCCGCGTCATTGTGCCGTGTCATCGTGCCGCGCCGGTGGGTCCATGCAGGAATGTCACGAATGGATCAGGCAAGCACGCTGCGCCAAATCGTCAACGCCCGCAAGGCCGCCGAGCCCCTCCCCCCGGGTCCGGATCGCGGTCAGATGCGCGTGATCGCCATCACGAGCGGCAAGGGGGGTGTGGGCAAGACCAACATCGTGGTGAACCTGTGCATCGCCCTCACCAAGCTCGGCCGGCGGGTGTTGCTGTTGGACGGGGACATGGGCCTGGCGAACGTGGACGTGTTACTGGGCCTTACGCCCAAGTACACGCTGGAGCATGTGCTGAAAGGCCAAAAGGGAATCAACGACATCGTCCTCGAAGGACCCCACGGCATTCGGCTGCTGCCTTCCAGTTCCGGCATGAGCGAGCTGTCGGAGATGAACTTCGAGCAACAGATGTTCCTCTTCCGCGAATTGAGCCAGCTTGACGAACAGATCGATTACCTGTTCATCGATACGGGCGCGGGCGTCTCCTCGAACGTGTTGCGGTTCAACGCCTCGGCCAACGAGATTCTCGTGATCGCCAATTCCGAGCCCACGTCGATCACGGATGCCTATGCACTGATGAAGCTGCTGTCGATCAAGTATCACATCCGCGATTTCGGCCTGGTGGCCAACTCGGTGCAGTCGGACCGAGAGGGGCTGGCCGTCTACAACCGGCTCAACGCAGTGTGCCGGCAGTTTTTGCAGGTGAATCTCTCCTACGTGGGCTCCGTCCCCTTCGATCAGAGCGTGCGCAAAGCCGTGCGGCGGCAGCGGCCGGTGATCGATCTGTACCCCTTCTCTCCGGCCGGAAAGAGCATTACGAATCTGGCCGCCTCGCTCGATGCATCCCTCCTGACGCAGGCCGATTCTCCGGCCGGCGAGCCTGTCCCCTCCGGAAGGACCCGGCAGTCCTTCTGGGACCGCTTATTGCATTGGAAGAAAGCGCAATAAACTCTACGGATTGTTGCGCCGAAATCCGCCCGGGTGCGGATTTGCGGTGCATGGGGACCGGTCAGGAGCGGTATGAACAACCCTTACGCCCAGCACGCGTACCAGGCGAAAAGCCGCGAAGAGGTGGTGCTGGAGTATGCCCCGCTCGTCAAGCACATCGCCAACCGCCTTGCCGCGCGCCTGCCCAATAACCTGCAGGTCGACGACTTGGTGCAGGCGGGCATGATCGGCCTGCTCGACGCCATCGAGAAATACGACCCGAGCCGCGAAGCGCAATTCCGCACCTACGCGGAGTTCCGCGTCAAGGGTGCCATGCTGGACGATCTGCGCGCCGGAGATTGGATTCCGCGCTCCGTGCGGAGCAACGCCGACCGGATGCAGCAGGCCATCGTGGCGCTGATGGCCGAGCTCGGCCGCCGCCCCGACGAGTTCGAGATCGCCGCGAAGCTCGGCCTCTCCCTGGCCAAGTATCACGAGCTGTTGCTGAAGAGCCGGGCCATTCCCTTGCTGCAGATCGAGGACCTCAACGCCTACCGGGACGACGACGACGGCAATATCTTCGACGTTCTGGAGGACCCGGCGATCAACAATCCACTCGACACGCTTTCGCTCCAGGAGCTCCAGGAGCGGCTGGCCAGCGCCATCGCCGGGCTGCCGGAGAAGGAGCAGTTGGTGCTCTCCCTGTACTACGACGAGGACCTGAACCTGAAGGAAATCGGCGAGGTGCTGGGGATCACCGAATCCCGCGTATCCCAAATCCGCACCCAGGCCATCGTGCGCCTGCGCGCCGCGCTCAAATCCATCGCTTCCCACGAACTGCTCGAGGCGGCCATCGAGCACCGCTCGGCCTAGTATCCCCGAGCAGTCGCCCCATCGATTTCGGCGCTCTACGCCTTTTGTTCCCACACCGCTCGGCCCGGGAAGAAATTCCGGCCGGCGCGATCCGTTGGAATTTGCGCTGCCCATTCGACAGGCTTCGGGCGTGGCGCGGAACGACTGGATGGTGCGGCATTACGGCCTGCCGGGCGGTCCGTGGAACCCAGCCGTAGCGGGCCCCGGCACCGCCGTGCGGCACAGGAACCGCGGCCGCAGGTCCGGCCTGGATTTCCCCCCTCAACCCGCTTGCCCGATCCGGGACAGGATCCCGCTCGCCAACCGCCCGAGTGCGCGATCTCGTGTGCTTCATAGCCGCACGGGGGGGCGGTGGGCAAAAAAAATGCCCGACCGTCGAATCCGACGGCGGGGCCTCGATGGAGCAAGGAGGACTCTGTCCAGCGGTGAGGTTCTACGACGCGCGCAACACGCCGCGGGGGCCATAGAGGCTCATGCGCTGCTCGTTGCGCATGATCGCCACGAACGTGGGCTGCTTCAGCAGCCCCAGTGCCGCCTGGGCACGCCCGGGTTCGCGCAGGTTGCGGATGACCGAATCGGCCAACTGGGCAATATTTTCCACGCCGAGGGACGCGTACTCGCGCAGGTTTCGGACGGTTTGCCGGGTGCTCTCCGGCACGGCGCCCAAATTCCGGGCTAGATGCTCCCGCAGCTTGTCCACCGTGGCCTGTTCCAGGGCGTTCCGCCGGATCATGTTCTCCACGCGGGAAATGAGCAGCATGTACGTGCTGGGCGAGGAGGACGTATCCTCGGCGCCTACGCCCGCCTGTGCTCCCGAAAGCTCCGGCTTGGGCTGCTCCGGCGTCCGGCGTTGGGCCAGGACGTTGGAGTGGGGCAGTTGCGCGGAGGATTCGGTGCTCGTCGTAACCAGGGATGTGGAAGCGTACATGGCATGCGTCGTCGTGGGGATGGCCGGCAAGACCGTACCGGTTTCGCGTTGGCTCTAGCGATCCAAGAAACGTGCCAGATGGGTCCGGCCGCAGCGGCACTGAAAGCGCCTCGGACCGGGCCTCCGGGTGGATTCCGCGCGGTGCGGAGCGGGGGCGGGAAGATGGCTTATTCGATCAGCGACGTGAGGTCGCCCACCTGCTCGATGAGCCGGTCGGGGCGCTCGGCGGTCAGGCCCGAAAGCGTCGTGTTGCCGTAGGCGGCGGCGACGGTCCAGACTCCGGCAGCCTTGCCGGCGCGGATGTCCACCGGGCTGTCACCGACCATGGCGGCACGGCGCGGATCCAGCCCGCATTTCGCCAGAAATTCGCGGATGGGCAGGGGATCGGGCTTCCTGGCGGGCAAGGAATCGCCCCCCAGCACCACGCGGAAGCGGTCCCGCCACCCGAATTCGTTCAGAAGTTTGAGGGTCTGCCGGATGGGCTTGTTGCTCGCCAGGCCAAGGGCCTTGCCCCGGAAATGGTGGAGCACCGCCTCGGCGCCGGGGTAAGGGCGGGTGCGGTCGGTCAGGTGGCGGTCGTAGCACTCCAGAAAGACGCCGTGGGCCTCCTGCAAAGTCTCGGGACCCACGGGAACCGTGCGGGCGACGAGGCGCTCGGTGCCGTCGCCCACTTCCCGCGTGACGTCCGCCACGGGCAGCAGGGCCAGGCCGTAATGGGCGCGCGTCTCGTTGATGGCGGTGGCGAGGTCGGCGAAGGAATCGATCAACGTGCCGTCCAGATCGAAGATCAGCCCGTCCAACCGCAGCGGGGCGTGTTCCATGGGTTTGTGCCGTTCCTGTCGATTCAGCCGCGGTGGCGTGCCAAGCCGTCCTGCGATCACGTTCAGCGTCCGCCGGGATCGCGTTTCCGGTAACGAGCGACGCGCCTGGCCAGGGCGAGCCAGTTGCGCACCTCGGGCTCCCCGAGGAGCCAGGCGCTCCCTCCGTAAACGAGCACGGCCCCACCCACCGTCGCGGCGAGCACGGCCCAGTTCTCCGGCGAGCCCGGCCCCAGCCGCCAATCGCCGAACCCCACCGCCACATACGCATAGGCGGCCACAGCGGCACAACTCAGGAGTTGCTTGGCCACGGGCGAGAAGGGAAACCACCCCTGAAGCGCGGCGGATTTGCCGCGCAGCCCCCAGCCCAGGGCCAGGCAGTAAACCCAGGTGCCCGCCGTCAACCCGGCGGCGAGTCCCAGCACGTCCCACCGCCGGCTGAGCTCCCAGCCCAGGGCGGCGGTAACGGCGACTCCGAGCAGGGAGAGGATGGCCGGGGTGCGCGAATCCTGAAGGGCGTAGTAGATGGGCACCATCACCCGCACCGCGGCCACTGCGGGCATGCCCAGGGCCAGCACCCGCAACGTGCCGGTGGTGGCCAGCACATCGGCAACGGTGTAGGCCCCGTG
>JAPUJL010000477.1 GCA_027296185.1 SAR324 cluster bacterium
ATCGATGCCGCGATGGCGTTTTGCGTGGAGTTGTGAGCGGTGTCCGAGGGCATCTGGCAGCGGGAGCTGGAGCATCCCTTCGTGCGGGGGATCGGCGACGGGTCGCTGCCGCCGGAGCGGTTCCGCTTTTACCTGGAGCAGGACTACCTGTTCCTCATCGACTACGCGCGGGTATTCGCCCTGGCGGTGAGCAAGGCGCCCGATCTCGCGGCCATGTCCGAATTCGCCAAGCTCTGCGCGGAAACCCTCGGCGTCGAGATGGAACTCCACCGCAGCGCCTGCGCGGAGTTCGGCGTGACACCCGCCCAGTTGGAGGCGGTGCAGGCGAGCCAGACCACCCGGGGCTATACCGGCCATCTGATCCAGGTCGCCGCCACGGGCGGCTTGGCGGATATCGTCGCCGCGGTGCTGCCCTGCCAGTGGGGCTACGCCGAGGTGGCGCGCCATCTCGAGGCCCAGGGCATGCCGGAGGAGCCCCGCTACCGGAAATGGATCGAGATGTACGCCTCCCCGGAATTCGAGGACTACGGCCGGTGGCTGCGGGCGCAGATGGAAGACCTGGCCCCCGCCCTGAGTTCCGAAGGGCGGGAGCGGCTGAAATCCCACTTTCACACCAGCAGCCGCTGGGAATATCTCTTCTGGGATATGGCATGGCGCATGGACATTTGGGCCGTGCCGGAGGAACAGCCCAGGGCGCTGCAATGACCGACAGCCAACCGCTTCCGGGCGGACGCTACATCAGCCTCGTGACCTTCCGCCGCGACGGGCGGGAGGTGGCCACGCCCCTCTGGTTCGCCGAGCTGGACGGCAAGCTCTACGCCTACACCCTGGGCGGATCGGCCAAGGTGCGGCGCCTGCGCAACCGCGGCGATATCCGGGTGGCCAGCTGCACCCTCACCGGCCGCATCACCGGCCCGTGGCGGGCGGGCACGGGGCGGGCCGTGAAGGAGGCGGAAACCACCGCGCGCGCCTATGCCGCCATCGCCACCAAGTACGGCCTGTCCTACTGGATTTCCACCGTGTTTTCGAAATTGGCGCGGCGCATCCGGCAGCGGGTGGTGCTGGAACTCTCCCTGATTTCCGACTGAACCCCCCGGCTCACTTCGGTTCGGCGCCGCAGCGCCGCAGCCTCGACTTTCCCCGCACTTCATCCGCCACGGTTGAACCTGCCGCGCGCCCGGTCTATCCTGGCGTCGGTTTGGGTTCGCTTGGCGCCGCCGCCGGAGCGGACACCCACACAACGTGGGGGCGTCTTTCGATCAGGAGGCAGGATGAATTCCATATTTTCGATTCCCACCGCACCCGCCCGCTTTATCGCTTTCGCCGCCCTGTGCGCGGCGTTCCTCGCCGTCCCGCTGCTGGAGGCCCTGGCCCAGGACATGCCGCGTCCGCCACGCAACGCCGCGGTGCGCTTTCTCGAACCGTTGAACGGGGCCCGGGTGACCAGCCCGGTGCGGTTGCGCTTCGAGGCGGTGGCCATCCTCACGGAACCCGCCGGGAAGGTCTCGGCCGGGAGCGGCCACCATCACGTGATCGTCGATGCGCTGCCCACCCCCTCCGGTCAGGCCGTGGGCAAGGACGCGCAGCACCTTCACTTCGGCAAGGCCCAGACCGAAGCATCGTTGGAGCTCACCCCTGGCTTGCACACGATCACCCTGCAGTTCGCCGACGGCCTGCACCGCTCCTACGGTCCGGCGCTGAGCCGTTCGATCATCGTCGAAGTCACCCGCTGACGGCCGGAAGGGGGGTTCGCCCGAATTCTCGAAGCGGGGCATAATCGGCGGTTACTTGGCCAGATCTGATTGGGCAGGGCGAATTGGCCGGGATACTGGGCCGGGGTTACGGGGCCCGTGCGCCCTGCGGCGCTCCTTCCCACAGCGCGTATCCCATGAGCTTGTACGCGAGCCGGGCCGCCAGGTAGTCGGGAGCGTGCAGGCCCGGTATGGGGGCTAGCTCCGTGACGTCGAAGCCGATCACGCACCGGTCTTCGGCGACCTTCCGCAGCAGGGCGAGGGTCTCGTACCACTGCAGGCCGCCCGGCTCGGGTGTGCCGGTGGCGGGCACCAGCGCGGGATCGAGCCCGTCCAGGTCGATCGTGATGTATACGTCCCGGTGGCC
This sequence comes from SAR324 cluster bacterium, assembly GCA_027296185.1. Classification (GTDB taxonomy): domain Bacteria; phylum SAR324; class SAR324; order SAR324; family JACQKK01; genus JAPUJL01. The sequence goes on from JAPUJL010000477.1 coordinate 2,119, forward strand.
GAGGGCCGCGAGGCGCTCCACGACCCGCTCGATCCAGCCCCCGTCCCGCTCACCGGCGATGCGGTGCGCCCAGAAGACGTTGGGCTCCAGCCCCTCCCGGCGGAGAAAGTCCCGCTCGCCCCCGGAAACGGCGCGGAGGCCCACCTGCACGAACGGCAGCCCCAGATCGTGGGCGCGGGCCATGATCGAGGCGTGGCTGTGGGGCGTGCCTCCGTAGGTGGGGCGCAGATCGGCATGGGCGTCGATCTGGAGGATCGCGAAGGGCTTCCCCCGCGCCTCCAGCAGGGCACGCCACACGCCGAAGCTGATGGAGTGCTCCCCGCCCAGGGTCACCAGGAGCTTCCCGTCCCGCGCGGGCGGAAGGGCCGCCTGGCGGATGCGCTCCATGATTTCCTCCGGCCCGGCATCGCCCGGCTCGACCGGGGGGAGGGTGGCGATCCCCGCTTCGTCGATCCGCCGGTCCAGCTCCTCGTCGTACATCTCCAGCTGCACCGAGGCCTCCAGGATGGCCCGCGGTCCGCCCGCGGCTCCGCGCCCGTAGGTCACCGTGCCCTCGTAGGGCACGGGCAGGACGGCCACCCGCGCCTCGGCGTAGCTGACGGGCTTGGCATCGTCGCCGGCGAAGGGCGGGTAGTCCGTCATGATGTGGCTAAATGCGGAAAAAAATTCGGAGTTCGCTGGCGGCCGCGGCGGATCACCCCCCCGGATGCGCCAACCCCTCCAGGTAGGTGTAGCCGTCCATCCCCTCCGCGTAGAGCTTGCGGAGCGCGCGGCCCTCGCCGGGGGTCATGCGGCCCGAATCGACCGCCGCCCGCAACTGCCGCTCGATGCGGTCGATCAGCACGTCCTTGTCGAACTGCACGTAGCGCAGCACGT
>JAPUJL010000478.1 GCA_027296185.1 SAR324 cluster bacterium
TTTAGTGAACGGCAGCGCGAGCGCCTGCTGCCCCACGGGTTCCGGTGTACCGGCGGCGGCACCGGCGATTCGGCTGCGCAACCACTGGCAGAAGTTCCCCCGGCCGCGGCGGATTGCGGCCCCGGCGAAAGGTGCGCAGGAATCGGGGGCAGGCCGGGTGTACCGACAGCAGCCAGTCGATTTCCCCCACGCCCCGCCCATAGGTGCGCAACACGAGCCGATCGGGGGCGGGCTGGCGAATTTCCCGCACCACGGAGCCGCTAAAGAGGTCCGTACCCGACGGAGAGGGTGGGTTCATTGAAAGGCCGCTCCGGTGATCGGGAATGGTTCGCGGAAAAGCCATTGCGGGGTCCGCGAATCGAGCTTATCATTGTCGAACAATCCCGGCGCTCGTAGCCGCCGGAACCGCCCGCGGCGGGGGAGCGGCCTATTAGGAAGCGCCGCGCGGCGCCGTCCGATCGAAAACCCGAAGACCTGCAACTGCAATGTCCGATCTGGAAACCCAATTCGAAAAAGCCTTCACGGAAATTCCCTTCGACGACTCCGGAAAACACCTGCTGGATGCCGAGGCGGTGACGGAATGCGTCGTGAACGGCGAACAGGTGGCCATCACCCTCGATCTGCCCGCGGACGATACCCAGCGGCGGAAGATCGCCGGGCTGGTGGAGGACCGCATCGGCCGAATTCCCGGCATCTCCGCCGTCTCCGTCCACATGGCCGACGAGCGCCGGGAGGCACCAGGCGCCCCAACCGCGGGAGACCCCCACGCGGGGCACGCCCACGCACCGCCCACGGACAGCCAGCCCCGCGCCCCCCAGCGCCCCGAGCGGACGGTGTACCTGGACAATTACGACAGCGTGATCGCCGTGGCGAGCGGCAAGGGCGGCGTGGGCAAGTCGACCGTGGCGGTGAACCTGGCCATCACCCTGGCGAACCGGGGGCACAAGGTCTCCATTTTCGACTCGGACATCTACGGTCCCAGCCTGCCGATCATGCTGGGCCTGCGCAACACCCGCCCGGAGATCGAGCAGGAACGCATCCAGCCCCTGCGAAAGTACGGACTGGACGTCCTGTCCATCGGGAATCTGATCGAAGAGGCGTCGGCCACCATCTGGCGCGGGCCCATCGTGCATCAAGTGATCGAGCAGATGCTGCGGGACACCGATTGGCCGGGGGGTGACTTCATGGTGCTCGATATGCCGCCCGGCACGGGCGACGCGCAGCTCACCATCTCCCAGCTGTGCGAGGTGGCCGGGGCGGTGATCGTCTCCACGCCCCAGGACGTGGCACTGCTGGACGCGATCAAGGGCGTGGCCATGTTCCAAAAGGTCGATATTCCGATCATCGGGCTGATCGAGAACATGAGCTCGTTCATCTGCCCAAACTGCTCCCACGAGACCCCGATCTTCAGCAAGGGCAGCGCCGAGAAGGCCAGCGGCCAATACAACGTGCCGTTCCTCGGCCGCATCCCCATCGAGCTCGCCATCCGCGAGGGCGGCGACAACGGGATCCCCGTGGCCACCCAGGACGGCGATTCCCCTTCCGCCCACGCCTTCGACGAGGTGACCACGCGGATGCTCGAGGAACTGGAGCGGATGGATTAGGTTCCGTTCGACACGGCTCCCGCAATGCAGGGCTTCGGCCAACCTCACAATTCTTCCCGAACCCCGCCCTGGCTTAGGCCGCTTGCATTTCGGGCCACAGCCCCCCAATAAACCGGGCGTATCGGGCGATTCGCCCGCATTCCCTACCCGATTCCTGGAAGGCAGCACCGGATGAGCACCCGCGCCTTCGGCAGCGACGACACCGAACGCAACACCTTCTTTCCACGCCTGCTGGGCACCCGCGGCGCGATCGCCACCGAGCACTACCTGTCGGCCCAGGCGGGCGCGGACGTGATGAAGGCCGGCGGAAACGCCGTGGACGGCGCCGTGACCGCGGCCTTCGTCGAGGGCGTGGTGAATCCGCAGATGTACACCATCGGCGGCGAGTGCCCGATGCTGATCCACATGGCCGGCTCCGGCAAGGTGGTCTCGGTGAACGGCAACACGGCGGCGCCGGGACGGGCCACCGCCGCGGCCTACCGCGCCCGGGGGCTGGACGAGGTGCCCATCGAGGGCATTCTGGCGGCAGGCGTGCCGGCGGCCTTTGGGGCGCTGCTCACGGCCCTGGAGCGGTTCGGCACCCGGTCCTTCGCCGACGTGGTCGAGGCGGCGCGGCGGCTGGCGAGCGAGGGCTTCGCGGTGCATAGGGGCCTGCTGCGCCAGCCGAATTACGGACTCGAGTTCCTGGTGCAGAAATTCCGGGAGCGCTGGCCTGGCAGCGCTGCGCTTTATCTTCCCGGCGGCAGGCCGCCCGCCGAGTGCGACGTGCTGCGCAACCCGGCTCTGGCGAGCCTGTTCGAAAGCCTGGCGCACCTGGAGGGTCAGGCTTCCGGAAGCCGGGAGCAAAAGCTCCAGGCGGTGCGGGACGGGTTCTACCGGGGCGACGTGGCCACCGAGATCGACCGCTTCTCGAGGGAGCGGGAGGGCTTCCTCGTGCGGAGCGACCTGGAACGGTTCGAAACCAAGCTGGAGGAACCGGCCGCGCTCGACTTCCGCGACACCACGGTGTTCAAGTGCGGACCCTGGAACCAGGGGCCCGTGATGCTGCAGGCCCTGGCGATCCTGGAACGATTCGATCTCGCCGCCATGGGCCACGGCAGCGCGGACTACCTGCACACCGTCGCCGAGGCGATCAAGCTCGCCTTCGCCGACCGGGAGCAATACTACGGCGATCCGGAGCAGGTGGAGGTGCCCCTGGCCGGGCTGCTGTCCAAAACTTACGCCCAGCTCCGTGCGGAATTGATCGACCCCGCCCGCGCCAACGGCGAGCTGCGACCCGGCGATCCGGCCAACGTCGAAGCGCTGCTGCCGGCCGACGAGCGCCTCGGCGGCGCGGCCTGGGGAGCGGGAACGGTACACGTGGACACGATCGACCGCGACGGAAACATGGCCGCTTTCACCCCCAGCGGCGGGTGGATCCGCTCCTCCGAGGTGATCCCCGCCCTGGGCTTTCCCCTGGGCAACCGGCTGATGACCTGTTACCTAAAGCCGGCCCATCATCCGGGTCTGGTCGCGCCCTTCCGCCGGCCGCGCACCACGATCAGCCCCTCCCTGGCCTACCGCCGCGGCGAGCCCTGGATGGTCTTCGGCAGCATGGGCGGCGATCAGCAGGACCAGTGGATGTTGCAGTTCCTGCTCAACCGGGTCGTCTTCGGCATGAACGTGCAGGAGGCCATCGAGGCGCCCAAATTCAACAGCGAGCATTTTCCGGAATACTTCGCCCCTCACGACTTCATTCCCAACCGCCTGCGCATGGAGCCGCGCATTGCCGAGGACGTGCGGGCCGAGCTGGCACGGCGGGGCCACGACCTGGAAATCGCCGGGGATTGGACCGAGGGCTATCTGCTGGCGGCGGAGCGAAACCCGAAAACCGGGGTGCTGGAGGCAGGCTGCGATCCCCGCGGCGGCAAGAGCGACGTCTTTCCCGCCTTCGCGCTGTGTTGGTGAACGGAGGAGCTCACCCCCAAGCCACACCCCCGAAAACCCCCGCGCCCCAGGGAGAGGGGGGCGTTAGTGCACTCGTAAGCCGAGGAAGAAGTGGCGCCGGCGGGGACGATGGAGCGGCGGACGGGAGTGGTGATAGTTGCCGGCCTCACCCCTCAAGCCTCGCCCCTGCCGTTGAGTAGCAGGTCGCGATGGGCGGCCAGGGCTTCTCGGGAGACGATGTCGATGCGGCCGCGGCCGAGGGCTACAAAGCCTTGGCGCTCAAAATCCTTCAGGATACGGCTCACCACCTCGCG
>JAPUJL010000479.1 GCA_027296185.1 SAR324 cluster bacterium
GGAAAGCTTCCACCTCGGCAGCGGTGGGAAGAATTCCCGCCGCATCAAGATAAATCCGGCGGATAAATTCGCTATCGGAAGCGAGCCCTGAGGGGGGGATTCGAAGTCCCTGGAGCTTTCGCAGGACCAATTCATCGATGGTGTTGTTGCGCGGGGCCTCCCGGAAGACCCGTTCCTCAATCTGATGAGGGAAAGGGACCGTAAGGCGGGCGATGGACACCAGACTCATGTACCCGACCGTGACCGCCGCTTCACCGTAACCCTGCATCTTTACGCGGCCCGTTCGATCAACGGAGGCAACACCCACCTCGGTGCTGTCATACCTGGCCCACGCCGTTACGTCCTCCACATGCCCGTCGGAGAAGTGCGCCAGCACCACGAGTTGCTGCTCCGCCCCCGGCCTTACAGAAGCCTGTGCCGGGAGAACCTCCAAGCTTTCGATCCTGGGGACGTCGGGAGAAGGAGGAGGCGTTCCGGCGGCGATCCAATCCGAAATAATTCGGTAACTTGGCGACTTCACGCCGAACCGCCTGCCGCCGCCGTGGGCGATCGTGAGCGTGGGCTTCAACAAAATCAGACTCCGCGCCGGCTCCATCTTCACGACGCGCCTGCCGAGGGCCTGGCGCGTCAGGACTTCGTAGTCCGTCGCGGGATCATAACCCCGAAGTGTAAGCTTGAATCCGTTCTTGCCCGCTGCCGCACCGTGGCAAGGACCGGAATTGCACCCGGCCTTGGTCATGACGGGGATGACGTGATTCTTGAAACTCCAAGTGAACGGGGCCTGGATGTTCCGCACCTCGGCGGAGGCGGTGGCCTTCCGGCCCGCCACGTCCGCCGTCAGCGTCGCTTCACCGTCCGAAACCGCGCGAACAATCCCCGCCTCATCGACTGCGGCAATCGCAGGAGCCGTTGAGGCGAACCTCGCCTTTTCGGTCCAGTCCTCCTGAGTGCCGTCCGCGAAGTAGGCTTCTACGACGAGCTTTTGGGTTGCGTGGGGATGATTCAGGGAAATGTGGGAAGGGAGAATCGACAGCCGCTCGAGCCGGACCGTCTTGCCGGGTTCTTCCGCGGCGAGCGGCCACAGAAAACACACCAGGAAGAGAGTCGCCAGGGCTGCAATGGGTAGGAAGCCTCTTCTCTTACTCAAATCCGGGTCTCCTCCGGCCCGACACGCGGTCACGCGCTAGGAAAATAATTCGTAGATCGGCTCCACGCCCCGGTCCACCAAGGGAATGGCCCGGCCGGACGGACCTTCCAGCACAATATTCAAATCAATCCCCAGAGCGTGAAAGATGGTGGCGACCACCTCGGCCGGCGTCGTTGGCCGGTCCTTGGGATAGCCGCCGATGTCGTCGGATGCCCCCACCACCCGGCCACCCTTGACGCCCCCTCCGGCAAATAGCATGGTCCAGCACTGCGGCCAGTGGTCGCGCCCGCCGGCCGGGTTGATTTTGGGCGTGCGCCCGAACTCGCCGGTTGCGACCACTAAGGTATTCTCCAACATCCCGCGGTCGCTAAGGTCTTCGAGAAGGGAGCTATACGCATGGTCCATCATGGGTCCCAGATAGTCCTTCATGGCGCCGATGGAGGTGAAGGGTTTCGAGCCGTGGATGTCCCAGGTGATCTCGTTGAAGACCGTTTCGAACATGTTGACGGTAACGAACCGGCACCCGCGCTCAATCAGCCTGCGCGCCAGCAGACACCCTTGCCCGAAACGATTCCTGCCGTAGCTATCCCGAACAGCGTCGGGTTCGCTAGGAAGGTCGAACGCCTCGCGGGCCTGCGGGGAAGACATCAGCGTGTAGGCCTGCTGGAAATTCGAGTCAAGGAGTTTCGCATCCTGGCTGTTCTCAAACGCCTTGACGGCGTTATCTATCATGCTTCTCCAGGACCGCCGCCGGTCCACCCGCAGCGAAGCGATGTAATCGGGAGGCAGCAGGTCGGGTACCTTAAAATCGGCGTCGGAGGGGTCGGCGTTCAGCACGAAAGGATCGAAGTTCTTTCCCAGAAATCCCGCGTCCTGCCCGTGCGGCATATTGCCCCCGGTGGGCCCCATGGGGCGAGGGATCAGCACATGGGGAGGGATATCGCTCTTCGGCCCCTTAAACTTTGTCACCACGCATCCGGCATGAGGGTACTGGACGCCGCCTTGAAACAGCCGCCCCGTTTGCATCAACTGATGGCCGGTATCGTGTACCGCGGGCGCCGTGTGATAGACCGAACGGACCAGCGAGAATTTGTCTGCGTGCTTCGCCATGCGGGGAAAAATTTCAGAAATCCGAATGTCCGCGGCATTGGTCCGAATCGGCTTGAAAGGACCGCGAATTTCGGCCGGAGCTTCGGGCTTCATATCCCACGTATCCAACTGGCTGGGGGCGCCCAACAGAAACAGCATGATGCAATTCACATCTTTGTCGGGATTGACCGCCCCCAGGGCCTTCAAACTTGCGAAATCCGGCATCCCAAATCCCAAAAGCGCCAGGGAACCTGCATGAAGAAAATCCCGCCGCCTTACACCATCGCAAAAACGGACCGCCTTGTCCGCATCCAGCTTAAACATTACGCCCTCTCCTTAAACGGAGTTACCGTCACCGTGGATCGCGCACCGTGCCCTTTTGGCTGTGGGTCATCCTGAACAGAATCGCTACTGGAAG
>JAPUJL010000048.1 GCA_027296185.1 SAR324 cluster bacterium
GGGAAATTACACCTGAGTTTCGAGGAACCGCCGGGGGCGGGCCACACTCCGGCCGCCCGGCCCGAGCGTTGAAATCGCGGACCCGTGTGATAGGCCCCAAAGGAAAGGCCCCAGAGGAACGGCCCCATCGGAAGTGCCCGGCCGGGGCGTTCCGCTACGCAACCTGAGGCGCCAAGGGGACTCATGGCCGCCTGCGGCCGATTGGCCGGGCCGAGGCGCACAAATTATCTGGAGCGAGGAACAGACATGGCAGAGCGATCCGGGGAGGGGCGGCTGGCGGGAAAAACGGCGATCGTCACCGGCGCGGCAATGGGGCTCGGCGCCGCCATCGCGGAGCGGTTCGCCGCCGAGGGCGCGCGGGTGGCGTGCCTGGACGTGAAGGCGGAGCCCAACGAGGCGCGGGTGGCGGCGATCGCAAAAGCCGGCGGCGAGGCCATTTCCCTGATCGGCGACGTGGGCGATGCCGAGGATACCGCGCGCATGGCCGAGGCGGTTCGCGAACGGTGGGGGCGGATCGACGTGCTGGTCAACAACGCCGGCGTGATCCCCTCCCGGGAGACGGTGATCGACACCACCGAGGCGGACTGGGACGAGACCATGCGCGTCAACGTCAAGGGCGTGTTCCTCATGTGCAAGGCCGTGGTGCCGGTCATGGTGCGGCAGGGGGGCGGCGTGATCCTCAACATGTCCTCCGTCACCGGCCTTGTGGGTCTGCCGGTGCGCCCCGCCTACAGTGCGTCCAAGGGCGCCGTGGCGATCCTCACCAAACAGATGGCGGTGGACTTCGGCGGCGACAACATCCGCGTCAATGCCATCAACCCCTCCTTCGTCATCACCGAGATCAACCGCGCCATGTTCGACAAGATGAAAGCCGAGGGCGAGCCCTGGGAGCGAATGCTCGACCAGCACCCGATCCGCCGCCTCGGCGAACCGGAAGACGTCGCCGCCGCTGCGGTGTTCCTCGCCTCCGACGAGGCGCGGTGGATCACCGGCGTCACCCTCCCCGTCGACGGCGGCTACACCGCGCGGTAGGGAGGCGTTCCCGGGATTGGGGAGAACCGAACGTCAAGAAATTTCGATCGATTGGAAAATGCGGAAGGCCTGGTCTTCGGTCTCGTTGTAGTGCTCGTAGTGATCGACGACTTCGGTGGCGTAGATGTCCGGTTCGACCATCAGGTCGAGGATCTCGTGGTGGGTGATCATTTCCCCTTGGGCGTTTTCGATAATGCTGACGACAGGCCGCTCGGGATGCTCCTTGGGCGCGATCATGAGCACGTAGGCCAGGTCGCCGGTGTTCAGCCGTATCAGCGAGACCACCGGGTACTTGCCCATGGACGCGACGAAGCGGTCCACCATGCGCTCGTCGAACTCCGAATTGCGGCGCTTGAGGATGTAATCGATGGCCTTCCCGGGCACCCAATTCTTCTTGTAGCTGCGGCGCCCGATGAGGGCCTGATAGACGTCCACCACCGCGGCAAACCGCACCATGGAAGGCACCACGTCGAAGGGGACATCCGGATAGCTCGCGAGCAGCGAGGTGTCCTTCTTGACGTGGTGGTAGTGGGCCACGTCGATGGCGGCCTTGTGCATCCCCATATCCGACAGGATTTGGGCGCCGTAGGTCACGTGGTTGCGCAGGATGATGCGCTCCTTGCTGTCGGGGGCGAAGGCCACCGTTGAGTCGATGATCTCCTTGGGCAGTTTGCTCTTGCCGATATCGTGCATGAAGCCCGAAACGAGGATCAGCCGGCCGACCAGATCGTCCACTTTCTTGCCCGATTGTTCCAGCAGGTCCGTGTAGCAGCCCTGTAGAATCACGGACATGTCCACGCAATGGGCGTAGGTCTGATCGCTGTTCTTGAGGCCGGCGATGGCCTGCATGGCCGAACCGAGGTTCTGCCCCGTGACCTCCTCGATCGCCGATTCCACCCCCTTGCTGGAAAAATGCCCAGCCCGGCCGCGATCCATCATCTCCTCGATGACGTTCGAGGCCCGATCCCGGCTTTCCAACGCGGGATTGACGGTCTCCAGGAACGTTTTGACCTGAATCAACCGCTCCTGGTAGGCCCGCTTGGCTTCGTCGGAGCCGACCGCGATGGCCGGAGCTTCCGGTTCGGGCTCCTCGGCCGCCGGGGCATCGGGGGAGTCGGTGACCTTGAATTCCAGAAAACCGCGCTTGTACAGGGATTCGGGCAGGCCCAGCGCAACCTTGGCAATGATCAAATCGCCGGGGAGGTCGACGATCGCTTCCAGTTGATCGAGTTCCTTGACCTGGGCGATCGGGACGGTCTCGCGTCCCGAATTGCCGATCAGCACCCCGCTGGCGCCCTTGAAATTGGCTTTGAGAAAGCGCACCGTCTCCGCGTCCAGCGTGGCGTAGCTGAACGAGAGCTCGGTGATCTCCTGGATGGTCATGCCGGGGCGCAACTGGTGGTGCTTCAGGGTGCGCCTGGGCAAGTTATCCGCGTTCTCCGCCATGGGACCCAATTCCGTATTGCAATTTGCCGCCGAGGCCCCGCTCCTCGTCGAACGCGGCCCGTAACCATACTTGAGTGCGGTTCAACCCCCCAAGGTGGGTCGAATCGATTTTGCTCGCGGTAGCCGCGAAATGTCAATCGGGCGGCGCAGGCATGGCGCGCCACTCCGCCGTGAGGCGCGGCATCTCCATCCCACGGCCGGCGGCGCCCGCCAGGCCACGGCGGCCGCGACAATGGCCGCCACAAGTTCCGATTCCCGCAGCGCCAAGTCCTCGATCGGGGTCGATTCCTCCCAAACCGGCCGAAGGCGATGCGGCTACCCTCCCGTGAGCGCTCCTACCCCACCGGATCCGATTCCAGGAACAGGAACTCGCGAAAATCCTTCTCGGTGAAGATTTCCGAGGCGGTCTTGGCGGCGCTCTGGAAGCTCCGCACGACATCCTCCCGGCCGGCGCCGCGCTCTTCGGCATATTCGGCGCACTCCCGCTCGACGATCCGTTCCAACTCCTCGTCGAACACGTTGCGCACCAACTCCTCGTTCACCGCGGGACCGTCATCCAGCTTAACGCCGTGATGCATCCATTGCCAGGTCTGCGCCCGGGAGATTTCCAACGTTGCCAGGTCTTCCATGAGGTTGTCCCAGGCCACGCAGCCGATCTGCCGCTGCCACCCTTCCATGTAGCCGATCCCGACCCGCACGTTGGTGCGCAGGCCCTGCATGGTTTTGGGCCCGCTGGGTTGGGGAATCAGGTCCGGATACTTGTCCTTGTCTTCGTGCAGCACGTCCAGCTGGTTCTTGCGGGTGAAGGCGGACATGGCCGGTCCGATGAAGTAGGGATGGGAGACCCAGCACCCGTCGTGGCCGATGGAGGCCTCGAGCTGCTTGTCCTCGATGACCTTGGCCGTCTGCTGCTCGCGGAGCTCGGGCGTTTTTCCCGGAGTAAAGGCGGACATCCCGCCCATGCCGAAGGCCCCCCGCTGATGGCAGATCTGCACGCAGCGGGTGGCATAGGCCGCCATCCAGGGCTGGCGCATGGTGATCGCCGCCCGGTCCGCCAGGACGCGGTCGTCGTGGGTGCGCAGGGTCTTGATGTCGCTGAAGATCTTGTCCCAGCGCCCCACGTTCAGCCCGGCGGCATGCTCCCGGAATTCGTAGAGGATCTCCTCCATCTGGAAGGCCGCGGGCAGGGTTTCGATCAGGAACGTGGCCTTCATCGTGCCCACGGGGAGCCCCAGCTTCTCCTCCATGGCGGTGAAGGCCTGGTTCCACCAGCGGGCCTCCAGGTGATGCTCGCACTTGGGAATGTAGAACGTGGGGGTCTTACCCCGCTGAACGAGGTCTCCCGCCATGTGGAAAAAGCTCAAGCCCAGGTCGAGCAGCGACGCGGAGACTGGAACCCCATCCACGGTGAAATTGGTCTCGGTCAGGTGCAAGCCTCTCGGCCGCACGATCATTACGGCCGAGTCGTCGGGGTTGAGCCGGTACTCCTTCTCCCCCCGACCCGGGCGCGGAGGATCGACGTGCACCAGTTCGCCTTTAGCGACGGCCCTCACGTTGACCATGCCGCTCATGACGTTGTCCCAGGAGGGCTTCAGCGAATCCTCCAAATCCACCATGGCGCAGTCGGCGCGGGTGCCATCGGCGCCGCGGTTGAGCATGTTGATCACCATCTTCGCCGAGTTCACCGGTCCGGTGATCTCCACCCGCCGCGTGAGCAGGTCTTCCGGAATGGGCGCCACCTTCCAGTCGCCCGAGGCGGCTTCCGAATTGCGGTCCAGATATCCCGGCAGTTCGCCGCCGTCGAAGGCATTTTGCCGCTCCCGGCGGGCCCGGAGCAGTTGCTGCCGCTCGGCGCCCAGCTGAC
>JAPUJL010000480.1 GCA_027296185.1 SAR324 cluster bacterium
GCGCCGCGCGCCCAGCTCCCCGCTGCGGGTGAAGAAACGGGCGGGCGCCGACCGTGCGAGCCGGCCGGTCTGCCCGAGGATGTGGGCGGCGGCGAGGGTCGCATGGCCGCACAGCTCCACCTCCACCGCCGGGGTGAACCAGCGCAGCCCGTAGCCCTCACCCGCGGGCACCAGGAACGCGGTCTCGGAGAGATTCATCTCCGCCGCCACCCGCTGCATCCACCTTGCCTCCGCCGGCTCCGCCAACAGGCAGATGGCCGCCGGGTTGCCGCCGAAGGGGCGGTCGGTGAAGGCATCGACCTGATAGAGCGGCACGGACCTTTCTCCGCCCGTCCGCGGCGAGGCGGAGGGACCATCCGCTGGGGTAAGTTTCGCCGATTCATCCGGGGAGGACTCGGAAGATCGCATTGTGTACCCCGCTCCTTTGGCTTATATTCAGTGAACTCCCCGGGAGGAATGCTCCACGGATCGGGGCCGCGTACGATTCAACCGGACGGTGTGGCAATGGAAAGCCGCTTCTTCAACAATCTGCTGCATTATATCTCCCAGGATGAGCGATTCAACCGGGAGATGACGGCCGCCAAAAAAGAATTCGAGCAGATCGCCGGGCCGATCCACGATGCCGACCGGGAATACCTGGCACGGATCAACTCGTTTCACAACTGGTACATCCTCGATCGGCCCCTGACCGCCCACGGGCTCACGCCGCTGGAGTATTTTCTCCAGTACAATGCCAATTCGCTCTCGCCGGAGGAACTGACCGGCTATCGCGATCTGTGCACCAACATTCACTCGGTGTTCGAGCTCGCCAAGCGCACCAAGACCCATACCTGGGTGCGGGATCTGATCAGCCGCCGCAAGTTCATCGTGGAAGGAGGGGAGGATACCGATCACATCGATCCGGGGGCGCTGTTCAACAGCCGGTTGTTCTTCCACGGGGGCAAGACCTACTTCTCCAATTACGTGGTGCCCCACCCCGAGATCGTGGCGAAGGACATCAAGCGGGCGGCCAAGCGTTGCCGCAAGGCCAAGCGGGATCCCAAGGGGTTGCTGTTCCAGTTGGTGCTGTTTCACAGCCGCTGGGATCAATACCGGCAGTTCGACGCCAAAAACATCTACCGCTTCGAAAACTGACCGGCCCCCGGGCGGCGCTGCAATGGGGGCGGGAGGCGCCCGCTGACGCGCACCTTCCGTGGCCCCCGGCCGCCGTCCCCTTCCGTTTTCGAACCGCGAACCGCGACCTTTCTCGAAACTGCGATGGGTGGCAATCGAGCGCTGTGGCTGCTGTGGGCGGGGGAGTTCGCCTCGCGGATCGGCGAGAGCTTCTTCCAGATCACTCTGCTGTGGTACCTGGTCGAGTCCCTGAGCTCCAACCTGGAGGTGGGGCTGATCACCATGATCGGCTATCTCCCCGCGCTGGTGGTGGGGGTGTGGGCGGGGGTGTTCGTGGACCGGCTGGACTACCGGCACGTCATGCTGGGCGCCAACCTGCTCCGCGCCATGGCGGTGGTGTCCATTCCCCTGCTGTATGCGCTGGGCTACCTGCCGCCGATGCTGGTGGCGGCGCTGGCGTTTCTGGTGACCAGCTGCTCGGCGTTCTTCAATCCGGCGCGGGACGCGGTGATTCCCTTGCTGGCCCGGGGAGGCCAGCTGCTGCGGGCCAACTCGCTGGTGCAGAGCGCATGGCAGTTTTCCCTGCTGATCGGCCCGTTCCTGGCGGCTCTGGCCCTGCCCTTCATGCCCACGGTGTACCTGTTCCTGCTGGTGGGGCTGGCCTTCCTGGGTTCCTGGGCGGTGCTGCTGGCCCTGCGGGGGGGAGAACGGGATGCCACAGCAGCCGCGCCAGGGGCCGAGGCGGGGGAGCGCCCCCTGGCGCGGTTGCTGCGGGAGATGCGCGAGGGGTTCGGCTATCTCCGGGAAGAGCGGCGGGTGTTCTGGATCTGGGTCATCACGGCGGTGAACAACTTCTTCCTGATGGGCCCGGTAATCGTGGGCATGCCCATCTACGTGAAGGAGCACCTGGGCGCCTCCGGCTCCGCCTTCGCCCTGATCGAGGGCGCCTACGCGGGGGGGATGATCCTTTCCACCTGGCTCATCGTGCGCTACGGAGGGCGGTGGAATCCCACCCGGATGTTGTTCGTGGGGCTGATCTACGACGGTCTGACCTTCGTGCCCATGCTGTGGCTGAGCAGCGTAACCGGCACCGCGATCCTGATCGTGATCCACTCCCTGGGCATTCCGACGATCACCATCTCGCGGCTCACCGCCCTGCACGGCATGGTGCGGCCGGAGGTGCGCGGGCGGATATTTTCCTACTTCCATCTGGCTGTCTCGGGCATGACCGCGCTGTCCATCGGGACGGTCGGGGTCGTCTTGAACTGGATCGCCATTCACGAGCTGTTCGCCGTGATCGGGGTGCTGTGCGCCGCATGTGGCGTATGGGGCTTGGCGTTGCCCCACTTCCGCGGCACGGCGCTGAGCCGCTGATTCGACCCTGCGGTTGCCAAGCTCCGGGGGGATGGGTAGAGTTTGGGCCGCGGCTATGGTGATGGCCCGTCAACCGGGACGCCATTCAACCGGGACGCAGTTCAACCCGGGTGGCGGCGGAGCGCACATGCCCGTTGCCGGCCGGCCGCTTAGCGAGGAAGCGCACATGAAAACGCACCACTGGTTCTTGGTCATCGCGGTCGTCGCGATTCTGTGGATCTTCTTCCGCGGGGGCGAGAAGCGTTACGAGGGGCGGCGCAGCCTGGACTACGACCGGCTGGCCGTATCCCAGGGACTCACCGCGGAGGCGGCGCAACTCGATCTGGCGCGGGATCTGGATGTGGCGCTGCTGCCCGAGATCGGCAAGCAGGCGATCCGCGACGCGGCCCAGCAGGGGCTGCGGGAGCAGGGCTTCCTGGAATTCGTGATACGGCAGGTGAGCGACCGGGTACGGGAGATCAGCACCATCGATCTCAACGGGGACGAGATCGCCGACCCGATCCTCGTCAAGCCGGAGCCCCAAGAGGGCGAGCAGTACGTGCTGCTCTCGCTCCGGGTGCCCGCCCACGACGCGTATCCCTTACCCAAAGCGGGCGACACCGCCGCGTGGAAGGACGTGGAGACCATCGAGGTGGCCACCATGTCCATTACGCTGAACGAACAGGCGCTCACCGTCCAGGCCCAGGGGAACCAGCACGTCTATCCGAATCAGTCTCAGCAGCACTACGTCGCGCGGGACACCACCTCCAGCTTCCTGACCATGTATATGGGCATGCGCATGATGGAGTGGATGTTCTTTCCCCGCATGTACGGGTTCTACGGCCCCGGCTATGGCTATGGGTTCTACCGGCCGTACGGCGTCGGCGCCATCGCGGGTCAGCGTGCCGGGATCGTTTCCAGCCGCAACTACCAGCGCAGCGCCCCGGCTGCAAATTCGGCCATCCGCTCCCGCAGCGGCGCCGCGCCGCGCAGCCAGTACAGCCGGGCCTTCGCCAACCGGGCGCCGCGCTCCCTGAATCAGCTGCGCTCCTCGACCCGGTTCCGCCAGCGCCAGGTCTCGGCCCGTTCGGGCGGATTCGGCCGCACGGGGCGGGGCGGAGCGCTCAGGCGCTCGGCGGGTTCCTTCCGCAACCGGAGCGCCGTCACAGCCGGGCGTTCGGTGCGCCGGACGCGCACCTTTAGCCGCAGCTTCCGCCGCAGCTTCGGCGGATTCGGCCGGGGGGGCTTCCGCTTCCGGCGCTGCGGAGGTTGCTGGCGGGGTCCGGTGCCGACGGTCCAGGCGTTCCCCATCGGCGCGGGGATCGTCGCGGTCGTCACGATGCCGTGACATCATGGCCGTGACGTCGTGGCGGTGACGTGATCGCCTTGACGCCATGGCCTTGACATCATGGCCTTGTCGTCACTGCCGTGGCGGGGGCGGCGCGCCGCGGTTGAAACGGGCGCACCGATTCACCCGA
>JAPUJL010000481.1 GCA_027296185.1 SAR324 cluster bacterium
CACAGGGAGGCGTCTGTCTTCGGCCGTGCATGAGCCCAGGTGATGGCTCCGTGCGGGGCGGCTGCGGGACGGCCTCGAGCCGGCCCGCAACAAACAGGATGTGCCGCCAGGCGCGGAACCGCACCCTGCGGACGTGTATCCGCCGGAGGGCGCCTCCACAGGGAGGCCTCTATCTCCGGCCGGAGACCCGTCCCCGCAAGGGTGACCGGTCCGGGTAGCGGCGGCACCGCGAATTCGGTACGGCCCACGGCCGGCGGGGTGCGGTTCCACAACCGCGCCACGCGGCGGTCTGCCCGCAGCATGGGATTGCGGGCGTGCTTCCGACGGAAGGCAACCGTGGGCTGGAGCCGGATTCGCCGCGCCCGAGTGCGCGGGACGCAAGGCGCCGCCGTGTTTCCGCACGGCCAGATCCGGGGCTCCGCCCCCGGTCTGCGCCAGCCGAATGCGGTAGTGCGCCCGGGAGTGGACGGATGCAGCACCAGGTCCGCACGGAATGCCCGGGCGGATGCGTCGGGAATGACCTAAAGGAGCGGGACGTTGATGAGTCGGAATCACAAGTGGAAACGGGCACCGGCCTGGGCATTCGCTGCGGCACGCGGCGGCCCCGGCTCGGACGGCCGTAATCCGGGGGAAATCGAATCGGACGGGATTCTTCGTCTTCTTGCTGGAGGCGAGTGCTGTGCCGTCTCTCGGACGGTGAACGAGAAGGAGAATCCTCGTTTTGCCGGAGGCCCTCGCGGCTCCCGGTCCCATCCGCGCGCACCGCGCCGGATCGTGCGGAGCTCCGTCATGGATGCGACGGCTCGCAGCAACACAAGGAGGTAGGTATGTCTTTGCGAATCAACCACAACACGACTGCGATCAATACGCATCGGCAGTTGCTGATCAACGACAAGGCTTTGTCGAAGTCGTTGGAACGGTTGTCTTCCGGACAGCGGATCAACCGCGCGTCCGACGGCCCCGCGGATTTGATCATCTCGGAGCAGATGCGGGCCCAGATCGCCGGGATCAATCAGGCGATCGACAACTCCGAAACGGCTGTGGGGATGATCCAGACCACGGAAGGGGCGCTCACCGAGGTGAACAACCTCCTGGTCAATATCAAGCAACTCTCCATCCACGCCGCCAACGAAGGGGCGAACGACGAGGTGATGCTCCAGGCCGACGAGTTCGAGGTGGCGAATGCCCTCAACACGATCGACCGGATCACCCAAAGCACACAGTTCGGGCTGAAGAAGCTCCTCGACGGCAGCAATGGCGCCAACGGCGTGGCCAACGGTGCGGGGCTCGAGTTCATCGGAGCCAGCGGCCAGACCCAGTCTTCGCCGGTGCGCGGTTTCGAGGTGCGCGTACAGCAACTGGGTGCCCAGGCCACGGTCACCGGCTCGGAAGCGCTGACCCAGGAGATGGTCGACAACGGCGAGAAGATCGCGATCAACGAGGGCGGAAAGACGGTCTCGTTCATCACGACCCCCGGCGATTCCGTGTCCCAAGCCTTCGGGAAGCTGAAGAACGAGATCGTCAAGCTGGGTCTGAACGTGGTTGCCCAATTCGAAATTTCCGGCACGGGCGACGACGAGGAAGGGATCATCACCCTCACGCACGAAAAGTTCGGCGAGGAATTCGATTTTTCCTTCTCCTCCAGCTCGGCTGGCGTCCTGTCCGAGGATGGCGGTGTCATTCAATCCGCCGGCGGCGGCCGGGACATCATGGGCACCATCGGCGGCGAGGTTTCCGTCGGCCGGGGCCAGGTGCTCACCGGCGCGGAAGGGACCCCGGTCGAAGGGCTTGTGGTGCGCTACACCGGCGACGTGCTCACCGACAGCGATGCCTCCGAGGGCACCGAAACGGCGGGCCACGTGAGCGTCTCTCAGAATTCGCTGGTGTTCCAGGTGGGCGGCAATCAGGGCCAGACGGTCAAGGTGTCGCTGAGCAGCACCAACACCCGCACCATCGGGCGGGGCGTCATCAACGCGAGCGGGTTCCGCTCGTTGCGCGATATCACCGTGCTGGACGCCCAGAAAGCCACCGATACCCTGGCGCTGGTGGAAAAGGCGATTAACGACATCGGGATCACCCGCGCCGCGCTGGGCGCCTTCCAGAAAAACACCCTGGAGAGCAACCTGCAGCAGTTGCGCATCACCGCGGAGAACCTGATCAGCGCCGAATCCACCATTCGGGATTTGGACATGGCCGCCGAGGTGGCCGAATTCACCCGCAATCAAATCATGGTGGAGGCGTCTACGGCCATGCTGGCCCAGGCCAACACCGTGCCGAAGACGGTGATCACCCTCCTGCGTTAATGCAGGAGACCGCTCCGCACCCGCCTCCCCGGCGCGTATCGGCGCCCTGGGGGCGGGGCGGCCGCGGAACGGCAAATCGAAGCAGGTGGCGGCGGACCCGGAAGACGGGCCCGGCGCAAAACGGGAGGTTTTCACGATGGCCCGGCAGCAGCGCGCGCGTGCCCAGCGGAAACGGAAATACCGGGTGCGCTCGCACGCCCTCGGACCACCGGAGCCTCCCAGCCGGCAACAGGAGGAAGGACGAGGGCCCAGCCCTCCGAAGACAAGGATGAGTCGGCCATGACTATCGTCATTACGAATTTGGCCTCGGGCCACGCCGGAAGGCACCCGGCCCATGAAAGAAGGTACCGGCCGCCCCCGGCGGAGCCGGGGCCGGAATATACCGCCTCGGCTTTGCGCGATGCCGTCTCGGTGGGCGCGCTACGCTCGGAGCAACAACGGGCGGAGGTGGGCGCATTGAACCAGGCCCTCCAGGCGGCAGAGACCGCAGCGGGGCTGGCGGAGCGGGCGGCGAGCGGAGTTGAGGACATTCACCGCTGGCTCGGCGTGCTGTACGAGTCCGTCTCGCGCTCCCTGGAAGACGCTGCCGGCGAAGCGCTGGAGGCGCGCACGCGCGAAATTGCCGAGGTCTTGCGGAAGATCGACCGGGTGGCCCGCGGCACGCGCTTCGGCACACACACCCTGCTCGATGGCGGCCTGGGCGCCGAGGGCGCGGTGACCGGCGAGGGGCTGGCCCTCGTCTCCACCTCGCCACGGGCGCGCTCGTCGCCGCCGGAGGGTTATCCGGTGGTGGTGCTTGCGCCCCCGGGCCGGGCCACGCTGAGAAGCGAACGGCCCCTCGGCCCGGAGCTGTTGCGCCGTCCCTTGCGGTTCCATATCCGCGAGGGGCCCCGCTCCGCCGAAACGGAGACCCGCGGCGGCGAGACGTTCGAGCAGGTGGTGGCCGTGCTGTCCCGATTCATCGACCAAGGCGGCCTGGAGTTGCTGGTGGAAGGTGGCGCGGACCATCGGATCGTGCTCAAGCACGTGCGCTACGGCCCGGGCCATTCGTTTCAGGCGGCCAGCTCGGCGCCCGGCATCCTCTCCAGCCCGGACGGCAAGCCCGTTACGGCCGAGGATGGCTCCGACATCGCGGGCACCCTGAACGGCGAGCCGGCCCTGGGAAAAGGCGAAGTGCTGATCGGGAAGCCGGACAATCGGAACACCGCCGGATTGGCGGTGGCCTTCACCGGCGCTCTGCCCCGGCCCCCGCCGGTGGAGGCGGGGCTGGACGGCGCGATCGACGGCGTGACCGACAGCGCGGGGGACAGCATTGGGACCGACGCTGCGGAAGGCATCGAAGTGGGCCGGGTCATGGTGGCGCAAAGCGGGATGACGTACCGCTTCGGACCCGCGCCCCACCAGGCGGCGACGCTGTACCTCCCCTCCCTGTGCACGGAGCGTTTGGGGAGGCGGGTATACAATCGCAGCGGCTTCGGCGCATTGGCCGAAATCCAGGTCGATTCAATCCGGCAGGGGCGGGATGCGCTGCGGATCGTCGAGCGCGCCACGGAGGAGGTCGCCCAGGTGCGCGAGGAGCTCGCACAGCTGCGGCGAGAACGGATCGTGCCGAACCTGGCCGAGTTGCGGGTGCGCTCGCAGAACCTGGCCGCCGGCCAATCGGCGATCGCCGACGCGGGCTTCGCCCACCGGCTCGCCGAGCACGTGAGCGACCGGCTGTGGAGCGATGGCGGGCTGGCGGCCCGGGCGCAGACCAACCCGGTGCCGGGTGCGGTGATGAAGTTGATCAACTGACCCCGCCCCGGCCCGGCGGAGAAAACGAGAACGGCCCGCCCGCGGCAGATACACGCGCTGGGGGTGCCGATGCGGCAGCACGGCCCCGCGGCGCCAGCCACGGGCGGCGGACCGGCCCGGGCGCGACATGCCACTCGCGCCCGTAGGACGTGCGGCAGTGCACCGATCGGCGGTGCGGAGACGCACGGGCCGGTACCGAGCAGGACCCGGAACCGGAGGCATGGAGCGCCGGTTCCCGATGCCACAGGCATCGGGCCCCATGGATGCGGCCGAAGCTGAGCCATCGAGGCTCGCCGTTGCGGACCGGTGCGCCGGTCCACGCCCCTGTCCCGCTGGATTTCGCGGGGGGCGGGCATTATTCGAAAGAGGTCAACATGGCTTTACGAATCAACAACAACATTGCAGCGCAAAAGGCCCTGCGATTCCTCGGGGAGAACGACCGCAAGCTGGTCAAATCCCTCGAGCGGCTCTCCTCGGGATTCCGGATCAACAGCGGCGCGGACGACCCCGCCGGGCTGGTGATCTCCGAGCAGATGCGGGCACAGATCGCCGGAGTGAACCAGGCGATCGCGAACACCGAGCTGGCCACGGCGATGGTGCAAACCACCGAGGGCGCGCTGGGCGAGATCAACAACCTGCTCATCCGCATGCGCGAGCTGGCCCTCGCCGCCAACAACGAGGGGGCCAACGACGTCCGGGCGCTGGAGGCCAATCAGATCGAGATCGCCAACGCCATCGAGAGTATCCAACGCATCTCCAGCAACACCCAGTTCGGCACCCGCAAGCTCCTCGACGGAAGCTCCGGCGTGGGCGGCGTGGGCCAGGGCGGCGGGGTCTCCTTCGTCAGCGCCAACGAGTTGGTGCGTAACTCTCCGGTGGAAGGGTTCCCCATCGAGGTGACCCAGATTCCCACCAAAGCCCTGCTGGAAGGGGTAATCTCCGAGGACGACGTGCCTGGGCTGTCGCTCACGCTGATCGAGGGCGGCAAGACCGTGACGATCAAGGCCTCCGAGAACGACGTGCCCGCGACGATCGTCGGCAAGCTGAAAAATGCCGCCGCGGAGGTGGGCCTGGCCGTGAACATCGAGCTGATCGACGACACCCTGATCGTCGAGGCGGAAAAATTCGGCAGCGCGGAGGACTTCCGCGGCATCAGTTCCGTGGCGGGCGTGCTCTCCTCCGAAGCGGGCATTGCGGAAAGGCCCACCCCAGGGCTGGATATCGAAGGCACCATCGGCGGAGAGACCGCCGTGGGCCGCGGACTGGAGCTGGCCGGGGTGACCGGCAACGAGAACACCCAGTCCCTGCGGGTGAGGGTGACGGGAGAGCCGATCCGGGAATTCGACGACGAGGGCAACCTCACGATCACCCGCGAGTTCGACGAAGGGGTGGTGGGCACGGTGCACGTCGTCAACAGCTCGGTGGCGTTCCAGACCGGACCCAACCCGGGGCAGCAAACCAGTTTCGCGCTGCCCCTCGTCAGCCCCAGCGGGTTGGGGCG